>QHWL01000762.1 GCA_003222555.1 Acidobacteriota bacterium
CGGCTCGGCCCCGATCTGCAATTCGGCGGCGGTGTGGACACCGGGCGCACGGTCAACGACCTCTGCTTCAACGTCGACTCTCCCGGCGCCGCGTCCGGCAACCTT
The DNA here is from genome assembly GCA_003222555.1 of Acidobacteriota bacterium. Taxonomy (GTDB): domain Bacteria; phylum Acidobacteriota; class Vicinamibacteria; order Vicinamibacterales; family CAVVIG01; genus JAHFUJ01. The sequence goes on from QHWL01000762.1 coordinate 106, forward strand.
CCCGCCATCTACTCGGCCTTCGGTCCTGCCGTCCAACTACCGGGAGCGGCCATTACCATCAACGGCCAGGGAAACTGCCGGGTCGTCACGCCGTTCTCGGGCCAGACCCAGGTGAAGGCCTTCGGGCCGAAGGACTTCGTCGTGAGCCTGATCTTGCAGAACACCTCGGGGCAACCAGTGGTGGCAAGTTACTCGGCGACCAACGCGATCATCGCGCCGTCGCTGGGTCGCGATCTGGCGGGTGGCGTCCGTACCGCCACTGTTCCGCTGATTGTCCCGCAGACGCTTTTCGAGGACCGGTTTAACCGACTCGACTTAAGATTGGGCAAACGCATACGGCTGACTGAAAGAGTCCGCCTGCAGGCTAATGTCAACTTCTACAACCTGCTGAATGGCTCTGCGGTGTTGGCGCTCAACACCACGTACGGCCCGCAGTGGCTCGTCCCCTCGGCGATTCAGGACGGCCGTATGGTCCAATTCAGCGCCAACCTCACCTTCTGAGACACATTCGCCCGGGGGCCTGCGCTCGTCAGGTCCCCGGGGCGCCTCTACATCGACCATAATGGGTAGCTGAACAGCGTCGAGCAATACGGGGGAACGTAATGATCAAACGTGTCGCTTGTCGCTGCCTGATGGTTGCCGGGATGGCTGCCTGGGTTGCGGGCCTGGGTGTCGTCGCCCTCGGTGGCTCGGCGTCACATACCCCTGTGACGCAACGGCCTGTCGCCTCGGCCACTGCCGCACCCGACCTGGTGGATTTCAATTGGCACATTCGTCCGATCTTGGCCGAGAACTGCTTCCAGTGTCATGGTCCGGACGCGAAGAATCGCCAGGCGAATATGCGTCTCGACGTGGCGGAGGAGGCCTATGCGGAGCGCGGCGGCCCGGCCCGCCCGCATCGGCCCATCGTTCCCGGCGACCCTGACACGAGTGAGGTGCTCCGACGGATCACGGCACCGAACACGGCCGTCCGGATGCCGCCGCAGAGCACGCACAAGAGTTTGAGCGAAACCCAGATCGCGCTGATCCGCACGTGGATTTCCCAAGGCGCGAAATACAAACCGCATTGGGCCTTTATCACCCCGGCCATGCCGCCGGTGCCGGCAATCACCACCGCGGTCGGCGCGGTGAACGAAATCGATCGGTTCGTCCTGGCCCGGCTGCAGAGGGAGGGTCGGGTTCTGTCCTCCCGAGCTGACAAGGCGACGTTGATCAATCGGGTGAGCCTCACCTTGACGGGCCTCCCGCCGACGCCCGCGGAGGTCGATGCCTTCGTGAAGGATCCGCGACCAGACGCGTACGAGAAGATCGTGGACCGGTTGCTCGCCTCGCCGGCGTACGGCGAGCACATGGCCAACTACTGGCTGAATGTCGCCCGCTGGGCCGACACGGACGGGTTTCTCAACGATGGCCACGACCGGTTCTTGTGGCCGTGGCGCGACTGGGTGATCGACGCGTTCAACAAGAACATGCCGTTCGATCGGTTCGGCACGTGGCAGATTGCCGGGGATCTGCTGCCGCAGTCGACACGAGAGCAACAGCTCGCGACCGCGTTTCTTCGCGTCGGCCCGCGGACGAACGAAAACGGAGCGATCGACGAAGAGTACCGCGTCGAGTACACGGTGGACCGGGCACACACGGTCGGCGCCGCGTTTCTCGGCATGACCGTGGGCTGCGCGCGATGCCACGATCACAAGTACGACGTGATCAGCCAGAAGGACTTCTACTCGCTCGCGGCCTTCTTCAAGAACGCGGACGAACCAGGCTTCTATCCTCAAGGCTCGAGCACCGTGCAGGCGGGGCCGACCCTGCCCTGGCCGGACGAGACCACCGCGAAGAACATTGCCACCGCGACGTCGGCGCTTCACAAGGAGGAGGCGGCCTTCGACGCGGCGCGCAAGGCGGCCGCACGTGAGGCTGTCGTCAAAGTGGACGCGCTACTGAACGGATCGCCGAGCGAGGTCGCCGCGAGGATTCGCCAGGCCGTCACGAAGGCGACCGCGGCGCACTATCCGTTCGACGAGTTCTCACCGGTTCCCGACGACCAGCTGCCGACGCCGCGGCCGCAGCGGGAACGGCCGAGCAATCTCGTGTCGCCGACCGGACGGCGGAACCCGTCTCCGCGTCCTGCGGGCGGGGAGACCGCCGCCGGACGCGGAGCGCGTCCGAATCCGCTCTTTGCGGTGAACGGGGGCGGAGTGGGGGCCGGGTGGATCCGCGAGCTCATGCAGATGACGCCGAGCACGGTGCCCGGCGTGCAAGCGGCATTCGTCCAGTCGCCAATTCTGCGCGACGGTCCCCCGGGCAAGGGGAAGGCGCTGTTCTTCGATGAGACCAACCAGGGGTTCCTCGGGAGGGACGTGGGCTGGTACGACCGCACGCAAGCGTTCAGCCTCGACTTCTGGTTCTACTTGGGTCAGGAGTACACGTTCACGGCCAACGAGCGAACCGCCAGCATCGGCAAGGGCCTGCCCTTCGGCGTGCCGATCATCCAACACCGCGACGGCGATGGGTCGGGGGGGCAAGGGTACCGCTTGCAACTCGAGGACAGCCAGCTCTGGGTCTACCTCGCGCATTCGCGCCCGGCGAACATGATTGCCCTTCGGGTGGTGAAGCCGCTGCCGGTCAAGCAGTGGACGCACATTGCAATGACCTACGACGGCTCCAGTCGGGCCGCCG
>QHWL01000175.1 GCA_003222555.1 Acidobacteriota bacterium
AGGGGTCATGTCGGTTCGGATTATGCCTCAAGTCCAATTGACCGACCGATCGCGAGGGGGTGCCTGGCGAGTGAGCACCCGATCGCCCTGCTTACCAGCCTGCTCGATGCTGACAAGGCCCTCTGCTTGAGGGATAATCAGCCCGCGTGCCAGTACTGACTCGCGGGTGCGAACAGGAGGTGCAAGGTGCGGAAGCTGATCGTCGCGATCGCGCTCGTCTTGATGGTGGTTCCGGTTGCCGCCCAGAAATGGACGCCGCCCCGTACGCCGTGGGGCGATCCGGATTTGCAGGGCTTGTGGCCGAGTTGGCAGCTGCTGTCAGTACCTTTGGAGCGTCCCCTCGAGCTTGGCACCAAAGCGATGCTCGCCGACGAAGAGTTCGCGCGCCTTCCGGCGCGGAGCCGGCTGCCCGGCGCCAACGACGTGTTCAACCAAGGTGGGTCCAGGGCGGCGGCGATGGAGCACGGCACGCCGCAGCGTCAAACCTCGTTCATCGTCGATCCGCCCGACGGCCGGATGCCCCCACTGACGGCCGAAGGTGCGAGAAGGGCCGCTGCGCTTCCAAAGGTCGACGGTCCTCACGATGGCCCGGAGAATTTCACCCCCGCGGAGCGGTGCCTCTCACGCGGCGCGATCGGCTCGATGCTGCCGGTGGGCAGCACCAACGGCCATCAGATCATCCAGGCGCCAGGATCGGTCGTGATTGTGAACGAGATGCTTCACGAAGCGCGCGTCATCCCCGTAGACGGGCGTCCGCATGTCGGAGTCCGCAGATACATGGGCGATTCGCGCGGGCGGTGGGAAGGTCAGACGCTGGTCGTCGAAACGACCAACTTCAACGATAACTCCAACTACATGGGCGGTGGTGGCAGGCGCATCCCCTCGTTCAGCCGTGAGGCCCGCTTGAAGGAACGTTTCACGCTGATCGACGCCAACACGCTCCGGTACGAAGCCACCGTTGAAGATCCGACGACGTGGACGAAATCGTGGACCATCGCGTTGCCGTTGAAGCGCGATCCGACCTATCAGCTCTTCGAGTACGCGTGTCACGAAGAAAACTATTCGATGCCGCATATGCTGAGGGGCACGCGCGTCGACGATGCCCTCGACGTTACCGGTGAAAGGCACACCGTTCTGGACAAGCGGTAGCGCCCGGCGTGCCGCCGATCGTGACTGCGATGGCCTGCCAGCCCAAGCTCGCTCCTGAGCGCTGAGGGAGGATGGACGCGTATTTCGAGTGGCTGCAAGGCCTGCGCCTCTCAATGTGGATTGCCGAGTCCGAGTCGATCTGGGCATTTCCGTTCGTTCTTTTTCTCCACAGCGCCGGCATGGGCGTGTCAGCCGGCTCGGCCTTCGTCATCGCCCTGAGGCTCCTCGGGCTCGCCGGGCCGGTGCCGGTGTCGTCGCTTCGAGTGTTGTTCAAGATCTTCTGGGCAGGATTCTTCCTCAACCTGGTCACGGGCAGCATTCTGTTCGCGGCGCACGCGACCATCACGGGTCACATTCCGATTTACTACGCGAAGCTGACGCTGATTCTGGCGGGCATGCTCCTGTCGGTCCCGATTCGCGGATTCGTCGATGGTGAGGCCAGCGATAGCGTCATCCCGGCCAGCATCAGGACACTGGCGGGTGTGTCTCTTGTCGTCTGGATCGGCGTGATTGCGACCGGACGTCTGATCGCCTATGCCCAATAGCAAAGACACCGCGGCGATCCGCCTGTCGCGTGTGGGGCGCGGGTGATGAAGTTGAACTTCGTGCACGTGCATCTGTTGCTCAATCATGTTCCCACCGTCGGCACTATTATCGCGCTCGGTCTCCTCATGCTTGCGCTTGTGAAGAAGAGCCAGGAGCTGAAGCGAGCCAGCTTCGCTCTGTTCTTCGCGATCGCGCTGGTGTCGCTGCCCACGTATATGACCGGCTATTCAGCGCAGAAGGCGATCAAGGATCGTCCTGGCGTGTCGTCGTCCTTGATCGAGCAGCACCAGAGCGCCGCGCTGCTCGCGCTGATCTTCATGGAAGCGACGGGCGTGGTGGCGTGGTTCGGATTATGGCAGGCGCGCAAGAGGTCGGCAGCCGCGGGCTGGAATGCGCCCGTCGTGCTGCTGCTGTCGGCCGTGACCATCGGCCTGATGGCCGCCGCCGCGAACATTGGTGGCGAGATCAGCCATCCCGAGATCATGTCCGCCGGCGAAGCGCCGGGAGGAACCTTGGCGCCCGCAGCGCTCACGAGCGCGAGTATCTCGCATTTCCAGTTCGCTCACCCGTGGGCCTGGCCGACGCTCGAGACGCTGCATTTCATCGGGCTATCTCTCCTCTTCGGCATCGTGCTGGCCGGCAACCTCCGGATACTGGGCTTCATGAAGAATGCGCCTTTCCTCGACGTCCATCGACTGCTGCCGTGGGGCGTCTGGGGGTTCGTCCTCAATTCCGTGACCGGCATGATGTTCTTCGCCGGCGCGTCCGGTCAGTACATCGAGAATCCGGCCTTCCACCTCAAAGTGGTCTTCATGCTGCTTGCCGGCGCCAACGTCCTTTACCTGACGTGGTTCGACGAGGTCTGGGCATTGGGACCCGGAGCTAACGCTCCGCTGTCGGCCAAGCTCGTCGCCGCCTCCCAGGTCTTTCTCTGGATCGGGGTGATTTATTTCGGGCGCATGCTGCCGTATATCGGCAACGCCTTCTGAGAGGTGACGATGACTCGCAAGAACGCAGTGATCATGGCCGGCGCGATCGTGGCGATTGGGGCCGCCGCGTTTGCCGCGCGACGCCTGACGGCTCAACCGGTCGCTTACGACGTCGTCATTGGCGGCGGCCACATCGTCGACGGCACTGGCAATCCCTGGTTTGATGGCGACGTCGCGATCAAAGACGGTCGTATCGCCGCGGTCGGTCGGTTGCCGGCCACAACCGCCACTCGCGCCATTGACGCACGCGGCCTCGTCGTCGCCCCAGGGTTCATCGATCTGCACACGCACTCCGATATTCCGCTCCTCGTGGATGGAACCGCGCAGAGCAAAGTCCGGCAGGGCGTCACGATCGACGTGCTCGGAGAATCGACGTCTGTGGCCCCACGCGATGGGCTCGCGCCCGACGCGGGTCGGGACTTCGCCGCTGAGGCCGAGCAAGCAACGGTGACGTTTGACTGGACCACGTTTTCGCAGTACTTCGCGCGGCTGGAACGGCAGGGGATCTCGGTGAACGTGATCTCGCACGTTGCGGCCGAGCAGGTTCGGCGCGTGGTGATGGGTTACGACTCACGGCCGGCGACCGCCGCCGAGCTCGATCGCATGAAGACGCTCGTCGCCCGCTCGATGCGGGAAGGCGCCTGGGGACTCGTCACCAGGTTTGAAAGCGGAGGGCCGGAGCATCCCGAAGAGATCATCGAGCTGGCGAAAGTCGTCTCGTCCTACGGCGGCAACTACACGTCACACATCGGCAGCGAAGGATTCCAGCAGGATCGGGAGTTGGGATTCGCGATCCGTGTCGCCGATGAAGCGAAACTGCCCGTCCATGTTTTCCATCTGAAGATTCGCGGGAGAGACAATTGGGGCACGGTCGGCAAGTACGTCACGATGATCGAAGAGGCGCGCGCGAGAGGATTGGACATCACGGCCAACCAGTATCCCTACACCGCCATGTTCCACGGCTGGAGCGCCTTTTTTCCGGTCTGGGCGCGTGAAGGCGGTCCGGCGAAATTCGCGGAACGGCTGAAGGATCCCGCTATCCGTGAACGCATCACACACGACCACGACTTCATCACCTGGTCGAAGGAGCACGGCGGATGGGACGGCATCGTGATGGCCCGCTCTGGCAGCGAGAAGAACCGCAGGTACGAAGGGCTGCGGGTTGCCGAGATCGCGAAGCTGCGTGGCGACTCCGATCCGGCCGACACTTGTGTGACGCTGATGGCCGAAGACGGCGGCCGCATCGCCGGCATCTTCCATGCGATGTCGGAAGATGACGTGCGGCTGGTCATGCGGCGGCCCTGGGTCGCAATCGCCAGCGATGGATCCGCCATCAACCTCGAGGCGGCCGGCGTGCCGCATCCGCGCAACTACAGCACGAATGCGCGAGCGCTCGGATACTACGTTCGCGATCAGGCGGTGGTGACGCTCGAGGACGCGATTCGCAAGATGACCTCTCTGCCAGCTCAAATCCTCGGGCTGCGCGATCGCGGACAGCTTCGCGAAGGCTTCGTGGCCGACGTGTCGGTCTTCGATCCGGCGACCATCGGTGAGACCAACTCGTTCGAGAAGCCCAAGTCGTACGCGACAGGCGTGGCGTACGTGCTCGTGAACGGTACGCTCGTCATCGACCGCGGCAACCACACGGGCGCGAGGCCAGGGCGAGCGATTCTCGGTCCCGGCTCGAGACCGCCTGGAAAAACTAGCCTGTCGCACTGAGGCATTACCGTCGCGCTCCAGTGTTTGACATGGGGTCGGTGGCGTGATAAGAACGGCACGCCTCGTCGCCCGTTGGTTCATCCGGATAGCACCTCGCTTTCACTTGAGGACCCGCCCCTGGAGGACCCTTTATGCAACCGACCTCACTTCGTCCCCTCGTGCTCATGGCTGCCATGCTGTGCCTGCCCATGACGGCGTTCGCGCAGGAAGCGGCGCTCAGCGGCACCGTGACAGACTCCACGGGCGGCGTGTTGCCCGGCGTCGTGGTTCGGGCCGTCCTTGAAGAGACGGGAAACAGCTTCGAGGCAGTTACCGATAGCTCCGGCGCGTATCGCCTCGTCGTCCGCATCGGCACCTACCGCATCACGGCGGAACTGGCGGGATTTGCCTCCCTCACGCGGACGGGAGTGCAGCTGCAGGTGGGCCAGCAGCCCGTTCTGAATCTGCAGATGGCGCCCGCGACCGTCCAGGAGTCCGTCACGGTCACCGGGGAAGCGCCGTTCGTCGACGTCACCGCCTCGAGCCTCGGAACCAACATCGATGCGAAGCAGGTGCAGGAACTGCCGGTGAACGGCCGTAACTGGATCGACCTCACCCTGATGGCGGCCGGCAGCCGCTTGAACGCGGCGAGTGAAATGCCCGCCGCCAGCTTCCAGCTCAACGTCGACGGCCAGCAAGTCACACAGATGATCGTCACCAGCTTCGGACAGCCCCGTTTCAGCAAGGACACGATCGCGGAATTCGAGGTCATCTCCAACCGGTTCGATGCCAGTCAGGGGCGTTCGGCCGGAATGCAGGTGAACGCTGTCACCAAGTCAGGTACCAACACGCCGTCCGGCTCCTTCTCCGGCTACTTCCGGGACAGCAAGTTCAACTCGCCCGATTTCATCCAGAAGCGGGTCATCCCGTACCAGGATCAGCAGCTGAGCACGACCTTTGGCGGTCCGATCAGGAAGGACCGCATTCATTTCTTCGGTAACTACGAATACGAGCGGTCGCCGTTTACCGTCACCTACGACAGCATTTACCCGCGCTTCAACGTCGACCTTCCCGGCACCCGCAACGAGAAGAAGGGTGGCGGGCGGTTGGACTTCCAGTTTTCGCCCAAGACTCGCCTCGTCGTTCGCAGCAATCTGTCTTCGTCCTGGGATCCCTACGATCCGCGCTGGTCGGGCGGCGCGACACGGCATCCCTCGTCTCCGAGCTCTGTTCCAAAGCGGAGCAACAATTTCACCGCACGGCTGACGCAGGTGA
>QHWL01000176.1 GCA_003222555.1 Acidobacteriota bacterium
CTTGCCCGGGGCTGGCAGTTCTCGGCGTCCTACAGTGCCACGAAGTTCCACGTCCCCTTCACGTGCGATGACAACGTAGGAAACACGAACTACCTAACGAGGGGGTGCAATGTTAACCCCGACGCGGAAATCAACGTGGCCAATAACACGTGGGAGTGGTCGGGCAAAATTTCTGGCGCCTATACTCTTCCCTACGGGATTACCGCGTCGGCGAATTACGACCACCGGAGTGGGATTCCGCAGGCGCGCCGGGTACTCTTCACAGGGGGCCAGACGATTCGGTCGTTCCTCATGAACGTCGAGCCCATCGGCACCATTCGCCTGCCAAACACGAACCTGATCGACATCCGGACGGCGAAGCGCTTTTCTCTAGGGGGAGAACGCTCGTTGGAAGCCCGTGTCGATGTTTTCAATCTGATGAACGTCAACACGGTCACCAGAAGGGTTCTGCAATCGGGGTCGACTTACCTGCTCCCGTTCACCGCTGGGAGTAACGCGACCACCTCGATCGTCCTGCCGCGGATCGTGCAAGTCGGCGCCTCGTTCACCTTCTGACCGCCGAGAAGAACTCGCCAGTCCTGCTCCGACGCGCGCCCGGCTGAGACACCAGCCGGGCACGCGTCATCGAAGTCAGCCTGGACCGTCACGCGCTAGCGGGCATGATTGAGTGCATAGCGAAGATCTTGCGCCAGTTTCTGACGCGTGCGCATCACGGTGAATCCCCAGCTCAACAAACCGGTCGGCGCGCTGTTCCACGCGGCATCGCGGTCGAACAACAGATAGCTGTCCCATAGCGCGTCGTCGCGCTGCGGGAACCGGCCGTCGCCACCCCGTGACGGCCGCAGATCGGACAGATGGCTCATGAACCAGCGTCCGGCCGACTTCGGCTCGTCCCAGGCCTGGATGACGCGGCGATCGAGGAGGATCTCGCGCGGCCACCGCGATTCTTCGTCACCGGGGTACATCCGGAACCACACGACGAACACGCGCACATCCGCGCCGGGATTTCTGCCGAGCAGATCGTTTTGCGCCCACCGGGCGCCAGCGACGCACGTCGGTCACGTCGGTGACAACAGCAGAATCAGACGAACGTGGCCTTTACCGGCGTTGAACCAGCCGCGGATGTCGTCGATCCCGTGAAGATGCTCGAGAGCCGGCGGCGCGGCAAACGGAACCCTCGCGAACACGGTCGCGAGTGCAAGCACTGCGCAGGCGATGCGAGAACGCGCAATCAATCGTTGCATATCCCGACACCCTTCTTCTGCAGACGACGAAGTTGGTCGTCTAATTGAACGAGCCTGGTTCGCCTCAGCCGCCCGGTCATCGCGCTCCTGCGGCTGCCGGCGCGAAAAGCTCCGGCTTCAGGAAGGTGAACAGACCATTCCAGATCGCATCGGGCGCAATGACTTCTCCGTCCCGCGCGTTGAACGTGACGCCGGCGGGATGCACGATGCCGGTCGAACGGCCTTTGACGACCGATCGCGGCGGCGCGTCGCCGTCGTCTTTCTCGTCATCCCACACGCCGATGAACCCTTCGGCGCCGGTGTTCCAGGGCGAGGGCAGCTCGACGTCAGGATCGAGGCCGCGCCGCGGGCTGTCGATGTCGTACGGCGGCAGGTATTCGTTGTTGATGACGGCCGCGAAGATCCGGCCGGTGTCCGGGTCGACCGCAATCTGTCGCAGCCGGGCGATGCCGGTTTTCGGTCCCGCGATGACGCGACGAGGCGCGACGTCGCCTTCGTCGGTGCGGCCGAAGATGAGCAGGCCGGTCACGCCTCCGGGCAGACGCGAATAGCTCGACACGACGAGCAGGTCACGATTCGGATCGACGGCGATGCCAACCACCTGCAGCAGCCTCGTTTGTGGTCCTTGAATCGTCCGGAGCGGCGGGGCGTCGCCGTCAGCATCGCGCTTGTAGACGAGCACGCGCCGATCGCCGGGGTCGCCAACGAACAGCTCGTTGTTTTTCTCGTCCACTGCGACGGTTTCCGGTCGCGAGAGGCCGCTGCGCGGGCCCTGAATCGTGCGGATCGGCGCCTCCTCACCGGTGGCCCCGCCGCGGAAGACGACGATCGCCGCCGCCAGCGGATTCGGCGCCACGATCTCGTCGTGCGTCGTGTCGTACGCGATGCCGTGCGTCGTCCGGCTCAGATGGGTCATCTGCCCCTGGATGACCCTAGCCGGTGCCACGTTTCCGTTTGCCAGCCTGGCAAACGCCGCGATGCGCGGCTGGCTGACTCAATTCGGGACCAGGACTTCGCTGCGTTTGGTGTCGTACGCGACGGCGTACGGATTGCCGAATCCGCTGGTCTCTTTGCCTGCGGGCGCGTTGCGGAGGATGCGCCGCGGCGCGACGTTCCCGGCGGCGAGCCGCGGGAAGACGAGCGCAGTGTGGTCGCCGAAATTTGCGACCCAGATCTCTCCCTTCGCGATTGCGGTGCCCATCGGCGCCTTGATGCCGGTCAGCGGTCCGCGAATCACGCGCTTGGGCGGCACGTCGCCGCTTGCCGTCCGCGGAAAGACCAGGACGGAGTTGTCGCCGTTGTTCGCGACAATGATCTCGTTGTTGATCTCGTCGACCGCGATGCCCATCGGCCAGTCGATCTGGGCCGCCGGTCCCTGAATCGTGCGCAGCGGCGCGACGTCGCCGTTCGCGTCGCCGTCGTAGACGGTCACCGACGAGGGGACGAACCGGCCGCCCGCCGACTCGTCGAAAGCGTTGCCGGTCCGCTCCTGCCGCGACTCGCGCGCGTCGTACGCGGTATACGACGTGATGAGCTCGGCGGGACGATAGTTGCCGTGATTCGCGACGACGATCTCGTTGTGCGTCTCGTCGAAGTAGATGCCGTGCGGGTCGGCCATGCCCGTTTTCGGACCGCGGACCGACCGGATGGGCGGGTCGAACTTCTTCGCGTCGCGCCTGAATACCACGAACATATTCGGCGTCTGCACCGACAGCGCCATCACGTCGCGCTTGGGCGCGAACGCGATGCCCCAGGACTGGTGCGGCACGTACAACAGCCGCTTCGGGTTGACGTTGCCGCGGGCGTCGTAGTCGAACACGACGAGCCGGTCTTCGACGTCGTTGTTCACCATGAAGAGCTCACGGTGCACCGGATCCATCGCGACGCCGGCAGCAAAGCCAACGCCGGTGTCCGGCCCCATGATTTGCTGTCTTGCGGTGGCCGCCTGCTTCGACGTCCGGCTGCCGGCGGTGCGGTCGTAGGTGAGGAGACTCTTGCGATTGGTGTCGCTCATCATCACGAGATCGTTCGTCGTGTCGAGGGCGACGCCGTTGAAGCTCGGATAGGGATCGACGACCATGCGAACCGGCGGGATGTCGCCACCTTCGGTGTCGCTGCGCTCTGGAATGGCGAGTTGTTGCGTCGGGCCCACGACGCTCCGGCCTCCAACTGCGTCGGCGGCGTCCGGCATCAGGCAGAGGCTGCCGTCGGCTTCGGCGGCGGCCTCGGTCGTTGCGACGAATATGTCCTCGACCGATGGTCCGCGACCGCCGACGAGCCACACGCCAAGGGCGACGGCTATCGGTGTGACCAGGCGGCGCATATCAGCCCTGGCGTTCTTAATTCACCGGCTCCACTTTGACAATGGAGGCGCCGTGATTACTGCCCACCCAGAACGTGACCGGGGTCGTCGAATTGTCCACAAACACTCTCCGAATGTTCGTGGACCGGGGAAGGAGGTATTCAGTGGATTGACCCGATTTAGGATCGAGCCGCAGCACGCGGTCGTTAGTCACCGATCCGGTCCACACGTCACCGTTCTTGTCCACGATGACATCATAGGGGGCGCTCCATGGAGTGGGCGCAAGCCACTCCTGGAATCGTTCGGAACGCGTGTCAAACATGCCGACCCTGTTACCGCGGTATTCAGCAAACCAGAAGCGGTCGTCGGAGTCTATCGAAGCGCGGCGAGGCCTGGAGTTGGCTGTTGGGGTCTGGTAGAACGTGATTTTCCCGGTTTTCGCGTCGATCCTTCCGATTTGGCCTTGTTCGAAATCCGTGAAATACGCATTGTTCCTTGAGTCGGGAACGACATCGTAGATGTTATGGTTCTCGCCCTTCTCGTACGCGCCCTTGAACGGCTCGAACGGCTCGAATGTGCCGGACCCGAGATCCATCCGGAGAATCATCGTATAGCCGTGGTTTTCCAGCCATATCTTCCCATCTACCGAAGCGCGTTCGGGATGGACCATGTTTACCTGGGTTGCGTCGTTGTTCCACTCGGGCGGAAGAATCCAGGTCTGGAATTTCTCAGTCTTCCTGTCGAATCTCGCGATCCCTCCTTGATTCATCGCGGCAAGCCACAAGTCGCCCTCTTGATCGAACTGCAACCCAAGGTTGCCGGTCGGAAAGCCTTGTTTCATCACCGGGAGGGGATATTCCGTGACCTTTGCGGTTTTGGGGTCGAGCCTTCCGATGTTTTGCTCGCCGAAATTGGAGTACCACACCATCCCTTTCGAATCCACGACGACGTCGTGTGGCTCGATCGTGGCGCGCGGAAGATCGTACTCCGTGATGACGACCTGCGTGGCCGATCCCTTGGGCCGCGGGAATGTTTTGAGGGGGTACTCCCATTGCGAGGCGGAACTCAAATTGATCGTGCTGAGGAACTGAGCGAACCGCTGCTGAGATTGCCGTAGTTGCTCGCCGCGGGGAGCGAGAAGCCAGGGGGCTGGCCGTTTCTGCACGTGTAGCGGAAAGCTTGAATTCGTATAACTCGCCATTCTCTGCAGCACGCTCACGAATTCAGCCGCATCGTGCTTGGATTTGACGATGGGTTCGAGCGTGTGGCAGACCACACAATTGAGGAGACCGGCCTTTTGATCGCCGGTACCCGGCATGCTCGAGAGCCATTCCGCGTTCGTCAACTGGGAAGAGAGAGCTTGCACATGGTGCAGCGTGAGGTTGGTTGTAACTGTTTTGTCCGGAGTAATCCCCACGGCTCCGGGATCATCCATCTCGTATCCCACGGCGCGGATACGGAGCGAATACTCACCTGAAGCCAGCTTGTTCCGAGGAAAGCTGTACTGTCCGCGGGCATCGCTCACGACGCTTACCGACACGGTAGACCCCGTTTTCTTGGCGCTGACCAAGACGCCCTCCATAGGCCCTTCGTCAGTGGAGCTTACCCGTCCAACCAACGCGAGGGCGCTTTCCGGGGAGAGACTCCAAGAACTGGATGTTGCTAGTGTTAGATTGAGGGCAACACCGGCGGTCACGCTCAGCCAAAAAGTCTTTGCTCGCATCATTCACCACTTTGCGGGAAGTCGTGTCACGACGCTGTTTGTGGAGAAATTATACGCCGCGCCCTGTTCTCGCTGCCGGATATCGTGATCCGTCAAAGATCGTTTGATCGCGGTCCGTTCCTCGAGCGTAAATGCCGCGATGATTGACAGGTGGCCGGTTTCGGGTGGAGAATTCTCGACTGGAAGCCCAGATTTGCACAGGATAACGGAGACGCGGGGAGGTCAGATGGTCATGAGGCAGTTCCTCGGCACCAGGTTTGCGGGCTCTGCCGTTGCGACGTTGTTCGCTGGCTTGACAATCGGCGTGGTCCAGCTCGCGGCGCTCGGCCAGGATTCGGGGAAGGTTCAGTCCCAGCCTACCTTCGCGAAGGATGTGGCGCCCATCCTGCAGCGCTCGTGTCAGACCTGCCATCGTCCCGGCGCGATCGCGCCGATGTCGCTGCTGACGTACCAGGACGTGCGGCCCTGGGCGCGATCGATTCGGCAAAGGGTGACCAATCGTGAGATGCCGCCGTGGTACATCGACAAGAACGTCGGCATCACGAAGTTCAAGGACGATCCCTCGTTGACCGACGAGGAGATCGCCACCATTACCAAGTGGGTGGATTCTGGCGCGGCGATGGGCAATCCGGCGGATATGCCGCCGCCGCGCGAGTTCAGCGGCTACGATCAGTGGCACATCGGCAAACCCGATTACATCGTCACGATGCCGAAGCCGTACATCCTGGCAGCCAACGGGCCGGACAACATCGTGGACGTGCTCGTCGATCCGGGGTTCAAGGAAGACATGTACGTGATGGCCGTCGAGAGCAAGCCCGCCGACGCCCAGAGCTTCAAAGTGGTGCATCACTTCACCACGAATATGATCGAGGATCCTGAAGAGGATCCGGTCGGTCTGTTCTTCAATGAATATGCGCTCGGCAAGAACGGCGACATCTTCCCGCCCAACTCCGGGCGCTTGATCAAGGCGGGTTCGAAGATCAACTTCAACCTGCACCTGAACTCGCGCGGCGAACAGACGCCAGTGTCGGTCCCGGGTTCAAGGTGTTCCCCAAGGGCGTGGTGCCGAAGTACGTCGCTTTTACCCAGCACATGGGCGACAACAACGAGCTGGATATCCCGGCGGGAGCGATCGCGCGTCATGACGGCTACTTCCGCCTGCCGAAGGCGGCGCTGCTCTCCGCGTTCCAGCCGCACATGCACAACCGCGGTAAAGCGATGTGCATGGAGGCGATCTATCCTGACGTCCGGGCCGATTCGGCCCGTCCGGGTCCCGCGCGCACCGAGACTCTCAGTTGTGTGAGCAACTACCAGTTTGGCTGGCACATCACGTATCCGTACGCCGACGATGTGGCGCCGCTGCTGCCGGCCGGCACGATCGTTCACATCACCGGATGGCACGACAACACGGCGGCCAACAAATACAACCCGAACCCCAACACGTGGGTCGGCGGAGGCGCCCGGTCCATTGACGAGATGAGCTTCGCGTGGGTGTCGCTGACCTATCTCGAGCAGGACGATTACACGCAACGAGTGCAGGCGAGAGGGAAGGCCCAGCAGACGAGGAACCAGACCCCGAAATAACCGCACCTTGGCTTCCGAGGAGATTGCGATGGGTCGCACACACCTACGCCAGGTCGCGAGCGGGCTGGCTTTCGGGCTGTTGGTTGCGTGCGTGCACGCGTTGCTTGCGGGCGCTCAGGCGCAGAGCCCAGGGCAGAGTCAGACTCAGGCTCCGCAGCTTCCCACCTACATTCCCCAGATCAGGTTCAACGCGGGCCAGGGTGTGGTGCCGTACTACGAGGGTTGGATCAGAAACCCAGACGGGTCGTTCGATATCGTATTCGGGTACTTCAACCGCAACTGGCAACAGGAGCTCGCGATTCCGGCGGGCCCGGACAATAAGGTCGAGCCCGGCGGTCCCGATGCCGGTCAGCCGACGTACTTCCTCCCGCGGCGTCAGCGGTGGATTTATCGCCTCAGAGTGCCGGCGGATTTCGGCAAGAAAGAGGCGACTTGGACGATCACCGCGAATGGGCGTACCGAGAAAGTGGTCGCGAGCCTGATACCTTCCGAAGAAATCAACGAACGCGTGGTGATGAGCAACGGGAACTTCGATACTGGCGTCAACGATCCGAACAAGCCTCCAACGCTGACCGTTCCGGCGTTGTTGACGGCGACGGTCACGAGCGCGTCGCAGCTGACAGCGAACGTGGTCGATGACGGCCTGCCGAAACCACGGCCGATCCCCGCGCCGCCCCCGACGAGCGCGACCGGCGGGCCGGTGAATTTCGGCGCTCAAGTCAATTCATCGGGCGGCAACCGTCCGCGCGGGCTGAGGTTGACGTGGATCGAGTATCGGGGACCGGCGAAATTGACCTTCGATCCCGCCGGCCCGGTGTCAGTCACGAGAGGGCAGGCGCTGACGACAGCAGGCGCGCGATGGCGACCGACGGCGCGTTGTCGACGACCAGGGATGTGACCGTTACCGTCTCTGGCAGCCCGTCGACCCGAAGCGAGTAACACACGGCTCTCACACCGCGAGCGGGATCGCGCTTCTTTGAGGCATGGGGATCCGGTTTCGTGTCGGATCCCGGTTTTTCGAAAAGGGCTGTCATTAGTAGCTGCTCGGTGCTCGGTTCAACGAGCCGCGATACGTCGACGTGCGGCCAGGTGACACCACCGCCCGGATGAGCAAAGGCTCATAGTCGGGGGCGACGATCTCGATGATGTGCGACCCGGCACCGATCTCGAGGTGGTGGTAATAGCCACTGAAATCATCAACCGCTCCGACGTACCATCCATCGGCATAGACCAGCGCGCGTCGTGGCTCGACATCCAGCTGCAACCCGCCGGTCGGCACGGCCTCTCCGGAAAACGGCGCGGCCTCGGGCACGAACGTCTGATCGACAGCGATCGGTGCCCAGAGAAAGAACGGATCGACGAGGAGCAATCCAAATCGGGAAGACCGAAAAGGAAATGTTCGGTGCCGGCCCGGGAAGGGCTCGGGTGCCGGCGCAAAAAGCATTGTCGATGTGAAGGGGTAATGAGTCGACGGCGACGATGGGCGCGACGGCCCCGCGCGTCGCCCACCGGGCGGAGAGGATCGACCGGAATCAGGAGCCGGCCCGTGTCGAGGAGAACCGCCCGAGGCGCGGGTTTGACCGAGCAAGCGTTCAGGTGCGTTGACGATCGCGAGACTCATGAGGGCAACGG
>QHWL01000764.1:0-2578 GCA_003222555.1 Acidobacteriota bacterium
TATATCGTTACGTTCAGTCTTGCCGTCTTCAGTACCGTCAGACGGGAAGGGATCGGGCTTTCGGCTGGGTTCACGGCGACGGTGAACGCCGACATGCCGGTCGGGACCCTCGCGGGAACGGTCACGGTTACCGGGGCAAGCCGGCTGGTCGACACTCAGAATACCCGCCAGCAGAACCTGGTCTCGGCCCAGCTTCTCGATGCGCTGCCGACCAGTTCGAAAGCGCTCAATTCGGTCCTCGTGCTCACCCCCGGTCTGAGCGGCGTCGCGGCAGGCGTTGGCGCCTCTCAGGGCACCTACCGCTCATCGAGCGTCAACGCGGCGTACCACGGCAAGTTGGGCAGCAAGATTCAGTTTGACGGCATGTCGATCCTCAACACGAACTCAGGAGTCGGTGCCACAGGCTACATCGTCAACGGCGCCGTCGTGGAGGAAATGGCGGTGGAAGCCGGCGGCGGCGCGGCCGCCGAGAGCGCGGTCAGCGGCTTCACGGTGAACTTTGTCCCCAAGGATGGCGGCAACACCTTCAAGTTCAGCGCCTCGGGCGTGTTCGCCAACGACAGTCTGCAGAGCGACAATTTGACCGACGAGTTGCGCGCCCGCGGCCTGACGACAGGGACCAAGGTCCTCAAAACCTTCGATGCCGTTGCGACGTTGGGCGGCCCAATCAAAAGGGACAGGCTGTGGTTCTTCGCCGCGACTCGATACACGGGCAACAGGAACCAGTATGCCGGCACCTTTTCGAACAAGACGCAGGGCACACCGTTCTATACGGCCGACTTGGATCGCCCGGGGTACCGGAAGGATTACATGTGGTCCGAGTCCGTCCGGTTGACGTGGCAGGCGTCGGCCAGGAACAAGGTGACCGCCTTCGCCGACGTGCAGCACAATAAAGTCTGGGGCTCGAGCAACCAGATCACCTCGGCGCCGGAGGCCGTTGCGGGATGGGACTTCACGCCCCAGGGGCTGTACCAGATCTCCTGGAACTCGCCGGTAACCAGCAGGCTGCTGCTCGAATCCGGCGCTTCGTTCGCGATTTCCCAATGGCCTCAGTTCCCTGTGTTCGGAGCGACCTTCGAGACGATTTCCGTTCTGGAGGCTTCGAAAGGCTTCGCGTATAACGCGGCGACCGCCTACATCATCCCCGAGGACGCAACGCGCTTCGCGCAGCGGTTCGCCGTGTCTTACATCACCGGGTCCCATGCCTTCAAGACCGGAATCCAGATCGAACAAGGCTTCAATAGCCAGGGATCCGTCATCGACCATAAGATCGGCTTCCAGGGAGAGCGGATCAACGGCAACGTGTCTTACACGTTCTTGAATGGTGTTCCGAACAGCCTCACTGAATATGCGACACCGTTCGTGCAATTGGCCAGAGTCATGCCCGATCTCGGGCTCTACGTCCAGGATCTGTGGACGATCAAGCGCCTGACACTCAATTACGGCTTGCGGTTCGATTATCTCCGGGGATATGACCCGCCCCAGCATGTGCCGCCCACCCCGTTTGTAGGAGACCGCAATTTCGCAGCGGTCGACTGCGTCCCGCGGTTCGGTGCGTCGTACAACCTGTTCGGTGACGGCCGGACGGCACTCAAGCTGTCGCTGGGCCGGTATGTGGGCAAGGAGGCCGTCACCATCGCCAACGCGAATAACCCGATCCAAACTTCCGTGAATACCGTCAACCGTACGTGGAACGATGCCAACGGGAATTACTTTCCCGACTGCGACCTGCGCAGTCCCGGCGTGAACGGCGAGTGCGGGCCCATCTCGAATGCGAATTTCGGCCAGGTCAATATCGTCACGCGTTATGCCGACGATGTGCTCCGCGGGTTCGGCGCTCGCGACTACCTCTGGGACGTGGCGACGGAAGTGCAGCACCAGCTTCGTCCCGGCATGTCAGTGTCCGGCGGCTACTACCGCAACTGGTTTGGGAACTTCCGCGCCACCGACAACCTGGCGGTCACCCCCGCGGACTACGATCCGTACTGCATCACGGCCCCGGTCGACACGCGCTTGCCCAGGGGTGGGGGCTATCAGCTTTGCGGCCTCCAATTCAACAACCTCGTGACGCAAGCGTCGCATTACGGGCATCAGACGCAGGTCGGCGACTTTCTCAATATCAGCGCCAACGCACGGCTCGGATCGGGCCTCCAGTTCGGCGGCGGCCTCGACAGCGGGCGCATCGTCACTGACAAATGCTTTGTGGTCGATTCACCGCAAGACCTTCTGAACTGCCACATCGTCCAGCCGTTCAAGACCAACACCCAGCTCAAGGTGAACGCGAGCTACCGGTTTCCATGGGATGTCGTGATAAGCGGCATCTTCCGGAACGAGTCCGCGCTCCGCGCGGCGGCCGGCGGTATGACCCTTTCCATCGAAGCGAACTACCCTGCGCCCAACGGCCTGATCGCGCCCTCGCTCGGCCGGAACCTGGCGGCATGCGGCGCCAGGGCGGTGTGTACCGCCACGGCCACGGTTCCGGTTCCACTGTTCTCACCCTATACGCAGTTCGAAGCCCGGCTCAGCCAACTCGACTTGCGGATGACGAAAGGCTTCAAAGTGGGTGCAACGGGCCGGC
>QHWL01000764.1:2615-3132 GCA_003222555.1 Acidobacteriota bacterium
ATTACGGGGATCCAAATCACCTACGGCCCACTGTGGAAGCTCCCGACACAGATTCTGGAGGGCCGTTTGGTCCAGTTCAGCGGCCAACTGGCCTTCTGAAAGACTGCCCGAAGGAAACAACAATTTGTCGAACGGTTAAACAGACAGGAGGTTTGACATGGGAGGTCGGTTCCTCGTTCCACTTGGCGCTCTCGCGATTACGGTGGCGGTCGCGTCGCTAGCGTCGGCGCCCGTCGCGGGTCAGGCCCCTTCGGCCGCGGCGAACACGACGTCCACGGCGCAGAAAGCGCAGAAATGGACTGCGCCGCGAACAGCCTGGGGCCGCCCGGACCTGCAGGGGATATGGAACAATGCGACAACGACGCCCTTGGAACGACCCGATAAGTTCTCCGGCAAGACGGTTCTGAGCGATGAAGAGCTGTCCCAGCTGACGGAGGAAGTCGGTCGACTTCGCAACACGGACCAGGCCCCTCCGCAAGGCGACCCAGGCACCTATAACGAGTTTTGGTGGGAGCGG
>QHWL01000765.1:0-825 GCA_003222555.1 Acidobacteriota bacterium
CGCAGCCGCCTTCGCGCCGGAGGCGCTTCGGCGAGCCTCGCCGAAGCTCGGGGAGAATCACGCCGAGCGGAGGCGGGAGCTCGCGGAGCACGCTCAGAAAGCCTTGATCTGTTCACAATCTCTTCAGGCGGACCGTCGCATTACTGCGGATCTGTAAACCGGTCCGCCTCATCGTCCTGCCCGCTCGACCCAACGTTGATTGTCCACCTCAAGAGGCGGCATGATAGGTACGTAGTGTCCGCCTTGAGGCGGACCGTGGCATCACAGAAACGAGCCTCATGAAATCACTTCGTCTTGTTGCCGCCCTCCTGCTGCTCTCGGGTGCCGCGGGGATGAGTGCGCAGAGCGTCACGCCGGCGGTCGGCGCGACGAGCGCGCCGTTCTGGAGCGGGATGTCGGACGCCGCGTCGTTCGAGCGTGCCATGGACGCGCGTCTGGCTCATGTGCGCGACATGCTCGCCCGTCTGACCGCGACCAAAGCCCCGCCGACGATCGACCACACGCTGCGCCCGTACGACGATGTGGCGCTGGAGCTGGACGCGGTGAGCTCGCAGGCGGGGCTGATCCAGGCGGTGCATCCCGACGAAGCGGTCCGCCAGACCGCCGAGCGCATCTCGCAGAACGCGAGCGCCCTGGCGACCGAGCTCTCGCTCAATCGCGGCGTCTACGATGCCATCAACGGTCTCGACGTCAGTCGCGCGGATCCGGAGACGAAGTACTACGTGCAGCGCACGCTGCGCGACTTCCGGCTCGCGGGCGTGGACAAAGACGAGGCGACGCGCAAACGCATTCAGGAGTTGCGCGACGAGCTTGTGCTGGTCGGGC
>QHWL01000765.1:853-2394 GCA_003222555.1 Acidobacteriota bacterium
GGTCACGGCCAAGAGCGCAGGTGAGCTCGACGGCCTTCCCGCCGACTACATCGCCCGGCACAAGCCGGACGCCAACGGCGCCATCGCCCTCTCGATTGACTATCCCGATTCGCTGCCGGTGTTCACGTACGCGAAGAGCGAGGACCTCCGGAAGCGGATGTACATGGAATTCAACAACCGCGCCTACCCGAAGAACATCGAAGTCCTCGACAAGATGATGTCCAAGCGCGCGGAGCTCGCGCGGCTGCTCGGGCACGCCGACTGGGCGAACTACATCACCGCCGACAAGATGGTCGGGAGCGCGACGAAGGCCTCAGATTTCATCGAGAAGATCATCGCGGCCTCGGGGCCCAAGGCAGAGCGCGAGTACCAGATGGTCCTCAAGCGGAAACAGCAGGACGTGCCCGGAGCGACCGTCGTCAACGGGTGGGAGAACAATTACTACTCGGAGCTCGTGCGCAACGCGAGCTACAACTTCGACTCGCAGTCCATCCGCCCGTACTTCCCGTTCGATCGGGTGAAACAGGGGCTGCTGGATATCACGAGCACGCTCTTCGGCGTCACGTATCGGCCGCTGAAGGACGCGCCGGTCTGGGACCGGTCGGTCGAAGCGTATGAGATGCTTCAGAACGGGCGGCTCGTCGGGCGGTTTTATCTCGACATGCACCCGCGTCCCAACAAGTACAACCACGCCGCCCAGTTCGGCATCCGCACCGGCGTCGCGGAAAGGCAGATTCCCGAAGCCGCGCTCGTCTGCAATCTGCCCGGCGGACAGCCGGGCGATCCGGGGCTGATGACGCACGACGACGTCGTGTCGTTCTTCCATGAGTTCGGGCATCTGGTGCACGGCCTCCTGGCCGGGCGTCATCAATGGGTAGGCGTCGGCGGCATCAGCACGGAGCAGGACTTCGTCGAAGCGCCCTCGCAGTTGCTCGAGGAGTGGACCTGGGATCCTGCGACGCTGGCCACCTTCGCGAAGCACTATCAGACGAACGAGCCGATCCCGGCGGCACTGGTGAAGCAGATGCGGCGCGCGAGCGAGTTCGGCAAGGCGCTCGGCGTGCGACAGCAGATGGTCTACGCCAAGCTGTCGCTGTCGATTTACGACCGCGATCCGAAATCAGTCGACACGACAGCCATGGTCAAGGACCTGACGAACAAATACCGGCCTTACCCGTTCGTCGAAGGGACGCATTTCCAGACATCCTTCGGCCACCTCGACGGTTATTCCGCCGTGTACTACACCTACATGTGGTCGCTCGTCATCGCGAAGGATCTGTTGAGCCACTTCGATCGGGCCAACCTTCTCGCGCCACAGGTCGCGCACAAGTACCGCGATACGATCCTCGCGCAGGGCGGGTCGAAGCCGGCGGCCGCGCTCGTTCGCGATTTCCTCGGCCGACCTTTCGAGTTCAAGGCGTGGGAAGACTGGCTGAACCGGGAAGAGCAGTAAGGGCGGGTAGGGCTGGTGGGCTGGTGGGCTGGTAGGGCTGGTGGGCTAGTAGGGCTGGTGGGCTAGTAGGGCTGGTGGGCTGGTAGGG
>QHWL01000768.1 GCA_003222555.1 Acidobacteriota bacterium
TCCCACGAAGCCGTGATGGTCCAGTTGCCGCAATCAATCAGGCCGGTCGGAGCATTGGTGAGGCAGGGAGGCTGGCTACGGGCTACCGTGGCCGAAGATGGTACGGTGGCCACCAGGCGCGCGCCGAGCCCGGCGTAGTATCCCATCCGGTAAATGTCGAGGCGATACTTGGTGCCGGTTGTGTTGACTTTGAAGGAGACCGTCTGCCCCTTGTTGACGCTGATATCGGTGGCGAAGCCCTGAATGGTCGGATCGCCGGCGCCGCTGACGTCCCATGTGCTTCGATCGGCGCCGGGCAGACAGTTCTCGGCGACGATCGGGTTCGCGGGTGTGTCGCACGGCAGTGGTGCCAACGCTTCCACCGTCGCGCCTGACCAAGTGTCATCGGCTCTTGCACTGCGACGCGCCGGAAGCGGCGCCGCCGCTATCCACGATTGTGAGTGAGGAAACAGATCGAGGCCGCGGGCCGCGCTCGACGCCGGAGGCGCAGCGTCGACCAACAGGAGGGCCAGCAGACACGCGAACGCGACGCCTACATAAGCCGAACGGTGTACGCCGGCTCGATGCATTCGGGACTCGCTTGGGAAGCCAAAGAAGGCATGTCTCGAATCATTTTTGCGAGACAAGGATCAAGGGCCGGGCGGCGAGCGTAGCGAAGGCTGGAGCCTGAAACAATGCGACCTGAGTCGCAGCACATGGGACCGAGGTCCCATTGAGAGCCGGACTTTAGTCCTATTTGAGCCTGACTCTTGTCCTCGCGCAGTCAGTCTTCTGTCTATGCGAGCCGCGGAGTCACGCCATGCTGTTGTGGCCGAGGAAGATAGCGCGGCGGGTGCCGCCGTTCTTCAGATGGCCGCGCACGCGCTCGACTTCGACGGTGAATTCAGCACCACGAAGGCCCTGCACGGATTTTGGACCTTATCAGGCAGAAGAGGGCCGGCACCCCTCGTTGTTTGGGGGCGCGGACGGAATGCCCGATCGGCCCGGGATGTTCGGCGGTCGCGGCAAGAAGTTTTGAGGTCCACCTCAAGTGCCCTCAGGTTGTTGCGGGGTCGTATCCACAGCGGTAAAGTTAGTCAGGCAGTCACAAGGGGGGAATACATGAACCAAACGCGACGCACACGATTGGCGATGTTTGTTGGAGCCGCGCTCGGCGTGGTGCTGCTGCTGCCGACGGCCCATGCCCAGCAGCGCGGGAAGAAGGAATACGCGTTTCGTGGCAAAGTGGAGAAAATCGATGCCAAGGCAAAGACCCTGACCGTGAACGGTGAAAACGTCGAGGGCTGGATGTCGGCGATGACGATGACGTACGGCGTCGACAAGCCGGATGTGATCAACCGCGTGAAAGTCGGCGATCAGATCACGGCGAAGGTCTACGATGGAGACGTAAAGACCCTTTATGATGTGAAAGTCACACCGCCAAAAAGCAACGCCGCGCCTCCAAAGAAATAACGCGTCGGGTCCGGCTGAAGCCGGGCACTACGTACCGGACACTACGCACCGGCGGGTCCCAGCATGCTCATCACGATCTTCTCCGACTACGTTTGACCGTACTGCTACCTCGAAGAGCCGGTGGTCGATCGGCTGTGTCAGGAGTACGGGGACCGCATCGAGGTCGCATGGAAGGCGTTCGAGCTGCGGCCGGAGGGGGTGTCGCTGCCCGCCCCCGACAATCCAACGCGACGTCGGCGATGGGAGACCTCGGTGCTGCCGATGGCGGCTGAGCGCGGGCTTGTGATGAAGCTGCCGCCGGTCGCGCCGCGCACGCGACTCGCGTTCCAGGCGGTCGAGCTCGCGGGCGATCACTCCAGGCGCCAGGCGATGCACCGGGCGACCTTCGAAGCCTTCTTTCGGGACGGCCGCGACATCGGCCGCATCGACGTCCTCGCCTCGTGAGACTGGCGCTCGAGGCCGGCACGTTCCTGAACCGCGTCCTCGATCAGGAGCAACAAGCGCGGGAACTCGGCGTAACCGGCGTGCCGGCTATGTTGGTCGGCGACGATTCGGCGACCGCCGAACCGGTCATCGGCGCCGTCCCGTACGACTGGCTCAAAAGCGCGGTCGAGCGGGCGCTGTCCGGGCAGTCGCTCGACTGGAGAAGGCGGGCCCTGCGATCGGCGATCCGACTCACAAACCGTCAGGCCTGACGGTTTTTTTACGGCACCACCGATTTGACGCTCTTCACGACGATGTTGTCGACCGAGACGCCGCAAGTGTGACCCGGCCGCACATCGCTGCAGATGGCAACTGCGTCTTGCGTGTATTCGAACCGCAGTTGGACGGTGCTGCCGGCCATTCCGGGCAGGCGCATCCGCACGTGTTTGAAGCCCTGTGAATCGCCGGCCCAGACCGACATGTCCCCATTCGGGAAATACGCCGGGTTCCCGTTCCGCGGGAGATGCTTCGGATGGTGGAAAAACGACCCCGTCGTGAACTCGTCCTCGAACGCCTCGGCGAGCACCGAGCGCAGAAGGCGACCCGGCGTGAAATCCGTGAACCGCAGCAGGAACCCGTCGTACGCCAGAATATTGAAATTGGGATCGTCTTCGGTGTCGTAGCAGACGTCCATGTCGACCGTCACGTACTCGGCATCGCCGGGCACAACGAACAGAGGACTGAACAACCGCTCCCAACGGGTGTTGGTGAACGGACCAGGCCCCGGGCCATCGGCCGCGTTCCGGTGGAACGCCGCGTTCGAGGTGGCGTTGCAGAACGTGTTGCTCGTCGTCCACGGCACGATGTTGGCGCCGCCCCCGTGCGCCGTCGTCCAGCCGGCCGGCAGCGTGCCGGGCGCCGCTCCGTCGAAGTTTTGAGCGAGCAGCGTCGTCGTTTGCGGGGTGCCGGTGAACAGCGTCTGGAGCAGCGTCGCGCGCCCCTGCCGTTCACCACCGACTCTCAATGCGAGCTCGATCGGCGTGCCGGGTGCGAACGTCGGGCTGATCGCGAGCACGAAGTTTCTCCTGTTGACCTTCGTCTCGCCGGGGCGGATCTTCTCGTATTCGCCCCTGGCCCTCAGTACCGATACACCAGGCGTGGACGTCGACAGCACGGCTTCCACATCGTCCACGCGGTGCGCGTTCAGTGGGTTGGTCACGTAGTTCCGGAGACCAATCCTCAGCTTCACGGTGTCTCCCGGATCGATGAAGCCGTTGCCGCCGCTCTCGGCCATCGTGACGCCGTCGATATTGAGCGTCGCCGCTCCAGATTCGTCCTCACTCTCTTCCTCACCCTCACCGTCTTCATCGTGATCGTGGCGACGCCCGTTGTGCAGCCGCTGGAACACGACGTCGGGCACCGTCATGCTCGCTGACGTCGGCTGTCCGTCGGCGAAGCCGG
>QHWL01000769.1:0-650 GCA_003222555.1 Acidobacteriota bacterium
AGTCCCGCGTGTCGCCGCCGCCTTGAGGCCTCGAATGCGCATCAGCTCCACGCGCCATGAAAGGTAAACCCAGGCGCGTCCCCATTTATTCCAGCCCTCGCACGTCCTTCGCGCGCGCGCCGGCTACGCCCGCCGGCGAGCGTGGCAAAGGCTGCCTGGCCACAGCACGTCACGTCGCCACGTGCGCGTAGGGAAACGAAGGACGAGTATACCCTGTCGCCAAGAGGTGTCACGATGACGTTGCTTGAGGACATTCTTTACTTTGTCGTGGGGCCCCACCCCCACGACCTGTGCCTTCGCGGCTTTCGCCGCTCGGCGTGGTTACTGACGACTTTCCGCTTGGGGAACGTCGCGTAATCCCACCGCTGCGACCTGTGCCTTCGCGGCTTTCGCCGCTCGGCGTGGTTACTGGCGCCTTTCCGCTTAGTGAAGGTCGCGTAATCCTGCCCAAACGACGCTGTCGAAGGCACAGACGGGGGTCGGGCCCCCGCAAGAAAGCGACTAAGTGGAAAGTCGCCTATAACAATGCCGAGCGGTGAAGCCGCGAAGGCACAGGCGCTGGGGGTGGGGCCCCAGCGCGAAGTACGAAAGGTCGGGCCGCGCTGCAGGAAAGCCGACTAAGCGGAAAGTCGCCTATAACAATGCCGAGC
>QHWL01000769.1:762-1470 GCA_003222555.1 Acidobacteriota bacterium
TCGCCGTCACAGGTAAGATCGCAACAGTTCCCGATCGGCTGTTCTGGCCCATTCAGAGGTACCTGCTTATGCGCTTGCGCGTGCCCTCGCCCCATGTCCCCGCGTCTCTCCTGCTCCTCGCCGCGCTCATGGTCGGCCACGTGGGCGCCGCTGCCGCGCAAACACCATTCGTCCCGTATTTTGGAAAGAACAACATCCACTACGACAAGTTCGATTGGCACATCTACACGACCGATCACTTCGAGATTTATTACTATCCGGAGCTTGAAAAGCACCTCGAGCGGGTGGCCGGCTACGCCGAGAGCGCCTATCAGCAGGTTAGCGCCGATCTCAAGCACGATCTCTCGGTCAAAGTGCCGCTCATCCTGTTCAAGACGCACAGCGAGTTCGAACAGGAGAACGTGGATCCCGGCGCGGCCCAGGAAGGCGTCGGCGCATTCGCCGAGCCGGTCCGCCAGCGAATGGTGATGCCGATCGACGATCCGCCTGATCAGCTCTACGGGCTCATCGTGCACGAGCTCACGCACCAGTTCGAGTTCGACATCATCCCGCAGTCGCTCATACGCCGGAGCGTGCCGCTGTGGGTCAACGAGGGCCTGTCGGACTACGAACGCGGGCAGTGGAGTGCGACCGACCTGATGCAGGTTCGCGACGCGGCCGTGGCCGATATCGTGCCGAAGATGTCGGAGATGGAAGGATACGGAAACT
>QHWL01000769.1:1546-3529 GCA_003222555.1 Acidobacteriota bacterium
TGTTCTCTTTGCGAAAAAGCGTGATCGGCGGCGGCGAGGACGCCTACGAGGACGCGCTCCGCATGAAGAAGGACGAGTTCGACCAGGCGTTCGAGCGCTACCTCAAGGACCGCTTCAAGCCGTTCCGCGACAAGGAGCGCCCGATCGACTATGGGCGCGACCTGTCGCCGAACAAGGAGAAGACCAACTTCGCCGAAGCGTTTTCGATCGCGCCCTCCCCGTCGGGTGATTTGATCGCGGCCGTCACGGTGAACCGCAAGGATCGCGAGCTCGACATCGTGCTCCTGTCCGCGAAAGACGGATCGCTCGTGCGGAACCTCACCAGCGGCTTCGACAAGGACATGGGCTTCGACCATCTGGTGCAGCGCGGCGAGCGGACCAACGTCATGCCGTGGATGGCGTGGTCGCCGAAGGGCGATCGCATCGCATATTTCGTCCGGACGGAGAAAGAGCGGACGCTCATCGTGCAGAACGTCCTCACCCGGAACATCGAGGAACGGGTCGCGATGAAATCGGTGGACGAGCCGGAGTCGCCCAGCTTCTCCCCCGACGGCAAGACGATCGCGTTCGCCGCGCTACGCGGCGCCATCGGCGATATCTACACGGTGGATCTCGGAACCAAGCAGGTCACCAACCTGACCAACGACGACTTCGCCGACTACGGCCCTACCTATTCGCTCGACGGCGCGTTCATCGTCTACAACGCGCGGGTGAGCGGCAATCAGAAGCTGTTCCGGCTGGACCTCGATACGAAGAAGAAAACGCAGCTCACTTTCGGCACGCAGGACTTCGGCACGCAGGACGAGACCGCGGCGCAGTTCATCGATGATCACACGCTCGTCTTCTCGTCGACCGCCACCGACCCGGCCGTGCCGCTCGAGCCCGAAGTCGCCAAAAACGGCAACATCTACAATATCTGGACGCTCGACCTCAAGACGGGCGAGCTGCGGCAATACACCGACGCGCTCGGCGGCAACTGGTCGGCGGTCGTGCTCAACGAGGGCAAGACCAACCGCATCGGTTTCATCAGCTACTACAAAGGCGAGTTCGGCATCCACACGATCGAGCGCAAGGAGCCGCTGCACACGGCGGCCACCGCCGACTTCGGCGCGCCGGGCGCGATCATCGACTTCCAGGCGCCGCTCACGCACACCCTCGTCGCCGAGAACCAGCGCAAAAAGGGCGCCTTCGAGAAGATGTTCCTCGAGGGGCGGCCGCCAGTAAACGTCGGCGTCACCAACAACGGCGACGTGTTCGGCGGATCGGAGATCAGCTTCGGCGACGTGTTGGGCGATCAGCAGTTCAATCTGTTTGTCGCCTCCATCGCGCAGTACCGCACGATGTCGCTCGCCTACGTCAACTTGTCGCGGCGCTTCCAATTTGCGCTGCAGGGTTTCTCGCAGACGCAGTTCTTCTACGGACAGCTCGGGGGCCTGTTCTACGATCCCGCGTTCTCGCAATTCATCAGCCGCGATCAGGCTATCGCGACTCGCACGGTCCGCGGCGGCACTGCGTTCGGCATCTATCCTCTCGACCGGTACCACCGCATCCAGGTGTCGGGCGGCCTCGTCCAGCTCAGAGAGGAATACAACGATCCGCAGGTCGCCGACATCGCCCAGGGCTATCAGGTGGCGCAGTTCGGCCGGACAGTGTTCAGCAATGGCACGCTCCTGCCCTTCGGCGCTGAATTCATCCAGGAGACGACCGTGTTCCGCGAGTTCGGACCACTGGCGGGAAGCACCATGCGCCTGGCGTACAACGTCGCGCCGAAAATCGCCGGCACGCTGTCGCGCCAGACCTTCGACGCCGACGCCCGCCATTACCTGCGGCTCGGCGGGAGCGGCGTCCTCGCCACGCGCATTCGCGGCTTCAAGAGTATCGGCGACTTTCCCGACTTCGTCTACTTCGGCGGCAACTCGGAGATGCGCGGGTACGACTATCTGCAGTTCGCCGGGCAGAACGTCGTGTTTGCGAACGCCGAGC
>QHWL01000168.1 GCA_003222555.1 Acidobacteriota bacterium
GCGAGCTCGTGGGCGCCGACGTCGACTCGGTGCGGAAGGCGATCGGCGCCGACCGCCGGATCGGATCGTCGTTCCTCTTTCCGGGCGTCGGCTACGGCGGCAGCTGCTTTCCGAAGGACACGCAGGCGCTGCTGCGGTCGGCGGCCGATCGCGCCTACGACTTCAAGATCCTGCGCGCCGTCGAGGAAGTGAACCAGCGGCAGAAGGAGCGGCTCGTCGACAAGATGGAGCAGCACTTCACCAGCCTCTCCGGCAGGACGATCGCTTTGTGGGGGCTCGCGTTCAAGCCGCGAACCGACGACATGCGGGAAGCCCCCGCCATCCCGATCATCGAGCGGCTGCTGGCGAAGGGCGCGACGGTGAAGGCCTACGACCCGGCGGCGGCGCCCGTGGCGCGGCGCCTGTTCGACGGCCGCATCGCGCTCTGCGAGCGGAGCTACGACGCGCTCGCGGGCGCCGACGCGCTCGCGATCGTGACCGAGTGGAACGAGTTCCGGGAGCCCGACTTCGCCAAGATGCGCGCGCTGCTCAAGGCGCCCGTCGTCTTCGACGGCCGCAACATCTATTCGCCCGAGCGCGTTCTCGTCACCGGGGGCGCCGGCTACATCGGCAGCCATGCGGCGAAGGCGCTCCACCGCGCCGGCTACCGCGTCGTCGTCTACGACAATCTGGTGGCCGGGCACCGCGGCGCCGTGAAGTACGGCGAGCTCGTGGTCGGCGACATCACCGACGGCGCGGCGGTGCGCGCGGCGATCCGGCAGCACGCCGTCTCCGCCGTGATGCACTTCGCGGCCTTCCTCGACGTCGGCGAGTCGGTGAGGGACCCGGCGAAGTACTATCGCAACAACGTCGTCGGCGCGCTGGCCGTGCTCGACGCGATGGCGGCCGAACGCGTCCAGCGCTTCGTGTTCTCGTCGACGTGCGCCACCTACGGAGAGCCGATCGAGACGCCGATTGAGGAAACGCATCCGCAGAACCCGATCAACAGCTACGGCGAGAGCAAGCTCGCCGTGGAGCGCGCGCTCCCGCACTTCGAGCGCGCGTACGGGATCGCGGCGATGGCGATGCGCTACTTCAACGCCGCCGGCGCCGACCCGGACGGCGAGATCGGCGAGGATCATGCGCCGGAGATCCACGTGATCCCGCGCGCGATCGCCTCGGCGACCGGCGGGCCGGGCCTCACCGTGTTCGGCGACGACTACCCGACGCCCGACGGCACCTGCCTGCGCGACTACGTGCACGTGTCCGATCTCGCCGACGCGCACGTGAAAGCGCTCGAGGCGATCGTCGAGACGGGGAAGTCGAGCGCGTACAACCTCGGCACCGGTCATCCGCATTCGGTGCGCGAAGTCATCGACACCGTCGCGCGCGTCACCGGACGCGAGGTTCCGTGGACGCTCGGCCCGCGCCGTCCCGGCGATCCGGCCGTCCTCTACGCCGCCGCGCACAAGGCGCACGCGGAGCTCCATTGGACGCCGCGCCTCCCGGCGCTCGAGGCCATCGTCCGCACGGCGTGGGACTGGCACCGCACGCATCCGCATGGGTACGAGACGCGTTAACGACGCCACCACGCTGCGGCGCCTGTTCCAGTACGCGGCGCCGTATCGGGGACGTCTCGGCTGGGCGACGGTCGGCATGGTGATTTACGCCGTCGGATCGGCGGGGCTCGCGTATCTCATCAAACCCATTTTCGACAACCTGCTGCCGCGGCAGCAGGACGTCGCGTTCACGGCGTGGGCGATCGTCGCCGTGTATTTCCTCAAGGGCATCGGATCGTACGGCTCGTCGTATCTGATGGCGGACGTCGGGCAGCGCGTCGTCATGGATCTACGCAATGCGCTCTACCGGCACATCCTCGGTCAGTCGGCCGGCTTCTTCGCGCACGGGGCGACCGGACGCCTGCTCTCGCGCATCAACAACGACGTCGGGCAGGTGCAGCAGGCCGTCTCGGAGACGGCCGGCGATCTCGCGCGCGAATCGCTCGCGCTGGTCGGCTACGCGGCGCTCCTCTTCTATTACGACACGCGGCTGACGATCGTCTGCTTCACGGCCGCGCCGCTCATCATCTATCCCCTGATCCGCCTCGGCCAGCGCGTGCGGCGCACGACGCGGCGCAGCCAGGAGGCGCTGGAGCAGATCTCGCACCTCGCCGCCGAAGCGTTCTCCGGGCATCGCATCGTGAAAGCGTTCGGCACCGAGGCGCACGAGGCGGAGAAGTTCAACCGCGCGGGCTATCACCTGTTCCGCACGAACATGAAGGTGACGGCGGCGCTCTCGAGCCTGCCGCCGCTCATGGAGCTGATTGGCGGCGTGGCGATGGCGGGCGCGCTCGTGTACGGCAGCCGGCAGATCGCGTCGGGTCAGCTGACGACAGGGCAGTTCGCCCTCTTCATCGGCACGCTGTTCCTGATGTACGGTCCGCTCAAGAAGCTGAGCCGCGTGAACGCCAACCTGCAGCAGGCGATCGCCGCCTCCGAGCGCATCTTCGAGATGATCGACACCCACACCGAGGTGCTCGAGGCGAGCGACGCGAACGTGCTGCCGCCGTTTCAGCGCTCGATCGAGTTCCGCAAGGTCGAATTCCTCTACGAGGACGGCTCGCGCCGCATCCTGGACGACGTGTCGTTGACGGTGATGGCCGGGCAGATGGTGGCGATCGTCGGCCGCAGCGGCGCCGGCAAGACGACGCTCGTGAACCTGCTGCCCCGGTTCTACGACGTGAGCGCCGGCGGCATTCTCATCGACGGCGTCGACATCCGTTCCGTCGGGCTTTCGTCGCTGCGCGCGCAGATCGGCATCGTCACGCAGGACACCGTGCTGTTCGATGACACGGTGGCGAGCAACATCGCGTACGGCTCGCCGAATGCGCCGGCCGAAGCCATCGAGGCGGCGTCGCGTGCAGCCAACGCGCACGAGTTCATCAGCGCTCTCGATCGCGGATATCAGACGATGATCGGCGAGCGGGGACAGCGGTTGTCGGGCGGCCAGCGGCAGCGGCTGGCTATTGCGCGCGCGCTGCTCAAGAACGCCCCGATCCTTGTGCTCGATGAGGCCACCTCCGCGCTCGATTCCGAGTCGGAGCTGCTCGTGCAGGAGGCGCTGGCCAACCTGATGATGAACCGGACGTCGTTCGTCATCGCGCATCGGCTCTCGACGATTCGGCGGGCGGACGCGATCATCGTCCTCGAGCGCGGCCGAGTCGTCGAGGTGGGACGCCACGACGAACTGCTGGCGCGGCCCGGCGGCGCCTACGCGACGCTGTATCAGTTGCAGCTGCTCGAAGGCCGAAGTGAAAGGGGTATGGTGACGTCCTAGGGGGCGGGTGGGGCGGGTGGGGCAGGTGGGGCGGGTGGGGCAGGTGGGGCAGGTGGGGCAGCTGGGGCAGCTGGGGCAGGTGGGGAAAGGCGTGAGCCGCGAAGGCACCGGCGGCGAACAGCCTTGAGCCCGAGCGAGCGCGACAGCCTTGAGCCCGCGTCGAGCGCGCAGGCGCGAGACGCGTGTGAGCGGGGGTGGGGCCCCGCGAACAGTAGACAACGCGCGAGCGAGAGCGCCTGGGGGTGGGGCCCTAGGCGCCGTGATGAAGGTGGGGCCCCGCCGCAAAGTAAAGAATGATCAAGAGCATGACCGGTTTCGCGTCGGTCACCCGCGAAGATGATCGCGCCACGATCTCGGTGACGATCCGCGCGCTCAACCACCGCCATCTGGACCTGCAGCTTCGCGTGCCGGCGGCCTATGCCGCGATCGAAAGCGACCTGCGTGCGCTCGTCGGGAGGCGCGTGGCGCGCGGGCGGGTCGAGCTGAGTCTGTCGCTGCAACTGCGCCAACCCCCGGGCATCGAGGTCGAATTCAACGAGGCGTTCGGGACCGCGCTCGAGCAGGCACTGGAACAGGCACGGGCACGCGGCCTCGTCGCGGGCGCGCTGACGCCGGGCGATTTGCTTCGGCTGCCGCAAGCGCTCACCATCCGTGAGCGGCAGACCGAGGTTGACGAAGCCCTGCAGCTCGAAATCGCGTCGCGGGCGTACCAGACGATCGGCGAGGCGCTCGCGGACCTCGATACGATGCGGTCGCGCGAAGGGGATCAGTTGAGGGCGGATCTCGACGAGCGGCGGACGCTCGTGGCCGATCTCGTGGAGCGAGTCGCGGTGGCGGCTGACCAGGGGCGCGCCGCGATGGAAGAGCGGCTGCACGAGCGCGTGCGCGAGCTGCGCGCCGACCTGCAGGCGGACGAAACGGCCGTGGCGCAGGAAATCGTCCGCATGGCCGCGCGGTCCGACATCAGCGAGGAGCTGGCCAGGTTCCGCGCTCACGTCTCGCACTGGATCACGCTCGCCGACAGCGCCGAGCCGTGCGGCCGGAAGCTCGATTTTCTGCTGCAGGAGATGAACCGCGAGGTCAATACGATGGGCTCGAAAGCCGACGGCCTCCGCGTGTCGGAGCTCATCATCGCGGCGAAAGCGGAGCTCGAGAAAATGCGGGAGCAGGTGCAGAATGTCGAGTAGGGGCCGCGGCCTGCTCTTCGTCGTGTCGGCGCCCTCGGGGGCCGGCAAGACGACCCTGGTCGAGCGGCTGGTCGAACGGACCCCGAACCTCAAGATGTCCCGCTCGTACACGTCGCGGGCCGCGCGCCAGGGCGAAACCGACGGCGTGGACTATAATTTTGTGACACGGGAGCGGTTCGAGGCGATGGTCGCCGCCGGCGCGTTCCTGGAGTGGGCCGATTTGTTCGGTAATCTCTACGGAACGTCGGCCGCCGACACCGAACGGATCCTCGAGTCGGGATCCGACGTCGTTCTGGTCATCGACGTGCAGGGCGCGCGGCAGGTACGGCGGCGCGGTGCCGAAACGACGGCGATTTTCGTCATGCCGCCGTCTTTCGACGTTCTCGAGCAGCGTCTGCGCGGGCGCAGCAAGGATAGTGAAGAGGCCATTCAGCGGCGGCTGCACGTGGCCCGCCAGGAAGTTGCCGCGTTTGCGGAGTACGACTTCCTGGTGATCAACGACGAACTCGCCGCCGCCGTCGAGAGGTTGCGGAGCATCGTCCTCGCCGAGCGCGCCCGGCTCAAGTGCATGCGCGCAGCGGCCGAAAGCATCGTCGAAACGTTCTCGTAGAGGCGTTGTGAAAGCGGACAGTCGATCGAGGCAGGGCCGAGCGGCGAAGCCGCGAAGGCACAGGCGGCGAACAGCCTTGAGCCCGAGCGAGCGCGAAGGCGCGAGCGAGAGCGCCTGGGGGTGGGGCCCCGCCGCAAAGTAAAGAAAGATAGAACATGATTGATCACAGCAAGTTGCCCAATTCGTTCGAGTTCGTCGTCACCGCGGGCGCCCGCGCCCGCCAGCTGATGGCCGGGTCGATCCCGCGCGTCGTCGTCGGCGAGCACAAGAAGACGACCGTCGCGCAGCAGGAAGTCATGACGAAGGTCATAGAGAAGATCGAAAGGGAGGAGTCTGGCAGTTGAGAATCTGGCAACAATGACCAGATTACGAGACTACCAAATTACCAGATGCTGATTGCCCTCGGAGTGACCGGCGGCATCGGCGCCTACAAGGCGGTCGAGGTCGCGCGCGGCTTGCAGAAGCGCGGCCACGAGGTCGTCGCCGTGATGACCTCGTCGGCGACGCGATTTGTCGGTGCCATCACCTTCGAGGCGATCACGCAGCGGCGCGTGATCACGGATCAGTTCGAGCCTGGCGCCAATGCCGACATCGAGCACATCGCGATCGCGTCGACGATCGATCTGCTGATCATTGCACCCGCCACGGCCAATATCATCGGCAAGATCGCCAAC
The DNA here is from genome assembly GCA_003222555.1 of Acidobacteriota bacterium. Taxonomy (GTDB): domain Bacteria; phylum Acidobacteriota; class Vicinamibacteria; order Vicinamibacterales; family CAVVIG01; genus JAHFUJ01. The sequence continues at coordinate 5,787 of QHWL01000168.1, forward strand.
GGCATCTCGGACGATTTTCTTTCGACCCTCTACATTGCGACCCGTGCGCCGGTGCTCGTCGCGCCGGCCATGAACACACAGATGTTCGCCCACGAGGCGGTTCGCCGAAATCTCGACACGCTGGCGGCGCGAGGCGTGCGGTTTGTCGAGCCCGGCGAGGGCTATTTGGCCTGTGGCTGGATCGGCAAAGGACGCCTTGCTGAGCCCGACGATATCGTGGCGGCCGCCGAAGCGATGCTTCGACCCGAGGGGCCGTTGCGCGGCCGCCGGGTGCTCGTCACCGCCGGTCCGACTTACGAAGATCTCGATCCGGTGCGATATCTCGGCAACCGGTCGAGCGGCCGAATGGGTTTTGCCATCGCCAGCGAGGCCGCGAGGCGCGGGGCGGACGTGACCCTCGTGGCAGGTCCGACCACGGTCGACCCTCCCCCGGTGAACCAGGTGGTGCGCGTCCGCGGTGCCGAAGAGATGTATCGGGCCGTGCTCTCGCGGGCCGAGCGCATGCAGGTCGTCATCATGGCGGCGGCGGTGGCCGATTACGCCCCAGCCGCGCGGGCGCCGCAGAAGGTGCCGAAGGGCGGCGACACGATGACGCTGGTGCTCAAGAAGACACCCGATATTCTCGCCGAGCTCGGCCAGCGCCGGGTCGCCTCGGGCGACGGTCCGCTGCTCGTCGGTTTCGCAGCCGAAACCGAGGACGTCGTCGCCCGCGCCACGGCCAAGCGCGAAGAGAAACACGCCGATCTGATTGTGGCCAACGACGTGTCTCGCGCCGACGCTGGGTGCGGCGTCGAGACAAACGCCGTGACGATCATCGGGCGGAACGGCGTCGAGTCGCTGCCGGTTCAGAGCAAGACGCGCATCGCGGCTGCGATCCTCGACCGTTTGGAAAAGCTCCTGTCAGAAAGTCCGGCTAAAGCCGGACACTACGACAGGTCGTAGTGTCGTCCTCAGAGCCTGTGAAACAAGGCGACGTTTGAACGCAGAGCTCTCT
>QHWL01000169.1 GCA_003222555.1 Acidobacteriota bacterium
CGGACTCGACAAGGGCGGCGGCGCTGTTTCCGACGAGTTCCCATTCCCGATCCGTTTTCGGGGCCGTTTCGACGACTCCAGCCTTCGTTGACGTCGAGGACACCGCGCCGAAAACGACGTTCGTTGCGGGATCGACGATTCCCTGCATGATCTGCTTCACACTTGCCACGGGCGTCGTGATGGGCGCCTCGACATGAGCCGGTTCCCGCACTCGGGCGCTCGTGACCAGAAACCCAATGCCGCTGACGAAGAACGCAATGCTTACCACATACAGCCAGTAAATCGGTCGTCTCATGAGCAATCTCCCCAACGGCTTATCACGAAGGCATTCACTTCGTGCCTTCGTGATGAAGCGGCTCCGCATATCGCAAGTACAACGTGGGGACCACAATCATGTTGAGCAGCGTCGAGGTGGTCAGGCCGCAGAGGATGACGATCGCCATCGGCGTCTGTATCTCGCTTCCGGTCTTCCCGCCGCCAAGCGCGAGCGGAATCAGTGCGAGACCCGCGGCCATCGCGGTCATCAGAATCGGCACGAGCCGCTCGTGCGCCCCGCGCTCTACCGCCTCGCGGAAGTCGGTGACCCGTTCGCTTTGCATCAGGTGATGAATGTGCGACACGAGCATGATGCCGTTGCGCGTGGCGATCCCGAACAGCGTGATGAAACCGATGATCGACGCCACGCTGAGCACTCCACCCGCCAGGAACACGCCGACCACGCCGCCGATCAACGCCAACGGGAGATTGACCATGACCAGAGCGGCATCCAGGGCCCTGCCGAAGGCGAGCACCAGCAGCATGAACAATCCGGCGACGACCGCGACGCCAAGGACGAGCAGCCGGCGCGACGCGGTTTGCTGGCTCTCGAACTGCCCGCCGTACTCGACGCGGTAACCCGCCGGCATCGGCGCCGACTGCGCGATCGCCTTACGGATATCGTCGATGACGCCGCCCAGATCGCGGCCGGCGACGTTGGCGGAAATGACGATGCGCCGCTGGACGTTTTCGCGCAGAATCATATTCGGTCCCTCCTCACGCCTGACGTCGGCGAGCAGACGGATGGGCACGGGAGTGCCGCCCGGCGTGTCGACAGGGAGATCGGCGATCCGCTCGAAGTCCGTCGTGCTCCCAGCATCGAACTTGACGACGAGATCGAACGCCGTACCTCGATCGAAGATGCGGCCGACCGTCGCACCGGAGAAGCTGGTTTCGACGGCTTCGGCCACATCCTCCGCTCTGAGCCCCTGGCGTGCGATGGCCGTACGATTCAGCATGAACCGGACGAACGGAATGTCCATCTGCTGCTCGAGCGAGAGATCGACGATTCCGGGGACCTTGCTCATCGCATCACGGACGTGCTCCCCGAGCCGGCGGAGCGTCCCCAAATCGTCGCCGAAGACCTTCACGGCGATGTTCGCGCGGGTGCCGGAGAGCATGTGATCGATGCGGTGAGAGATCGGCTGACCGATCGTCACGTTGGTGCCAGGCAGTGTGGAAAAGTCACGGCGGAGCGCGGCGAGCAGCTCCGCGCGCGGCCGGGCGGTCTCGCGGAGACCGACGTCAATTTCTGCTGCCTCCACGCCTTGCACATGTTCGTCCAGCTCGGCGCGTCCGGTTCGGCGCGCTGTCGCCACGACCTCGGGCTGCGACAGGAGGATCTGTTCCACGCGTCGCCCGATCTCGTCGGACTTGGCGAGTGACGTGCCCGGTAGCGTATTGGCCTGGACGGTCAGGCTGCCCTCATGAAAGTCCGGCAGGAACCCCGTGCCCATCTGGGTCATCGCGAAGGCCGCCACGAGGAGTGTCGCGGCAGCGACGACCGTGATCAGGTGCGGGTGATCGAGCGCGTGCGGCAAGACCCGTGAGAACCAAGACTTCAGCGTCCGAGCGAGCCAGCCGTCGTGCCCGCGCGCCACCGATCGCGCATTCGGCATGAACGCATACGACAACGCCGGCGTGATGATGATGGCGACGAGCAGGGAGGCCATCAGCGAGACGATGTACGCGAACGCCAGCGGCGTCAGCAGCCGTCCTTCGACGCCCGACAAGCCGAAGATTGGCAGAAAGACGAGCACGATGATGACGGTGGCGAACACGATGGACGTGCGGATTTCGAGTGTCGCGTCGCGCACGACCTCGAGATTCGGCCGACGCTCAGATTCGGGCTTGGCGCCGTTCTCGCGAAGCCTCCGCACGACGTTCTCCACGTCGATGATCGCATCATCGACGAGCGCCCCAATCGCGATCGCCATCCCACCGAGCGTCATCGTGTTGATGGACGCGCCGAAGGCACGGAGCACCAGAATCGCCGCGGCGAGTGAGAGTGGCATCGCGGTGAGCGTAATGGCCGCCGCGCGCAGGTTCGCAAGAAACAGCAGCACGACCACGACGACCAGCAGCCCGCCGTTGAGCAACGCTTTGACAACATTGTCCACGGCGACCTCGATGAAGTCAGCCTGGCGGAAAATCTTGCGATCGATTCTCATCCCCTCAGGAAGCTCGTGCTGGAGCGTGTCGAGCTCGCGGTCCAGCCGCGCCGTCAGCTCGATCGTGTTCGCGCCGGGCTGCTTCTGGACGCCGACGATGACCGCCGGCTTGCCGCTTCGGGATCCCTCGCCCCGCTTCAACGCGCCGCCCTCGCGGACGTCGGCGACGTCCTTGATGAGCACCGACCGCGCGCCACGCAGGGCCACCACGCTGTCGCTGATTTCGTCCGGGTTGCGCACGCGGCCGATGGCCTGGAGCACGTACTCCTGCGGACCTTCCGTGTAGATGCCGGCCGAGGTGTTCTGGCTGGCGCCCCGGACGGCGCGGAGCAGCTCCGTCAGCGACACGTTGTTGGCGCGGAGCTGGTCCGGGTGAGCAATGACTTGATACTGACGCTCGGCGCCACCAATGGGTGTGACTTGGGAGACGCCGGACACGGCGAGCAATCGGCGACGGATCACCGTGTCCGCCACGGTACGGAGGGTCAACGGATTGTCGTGCTCCGACGAGATGGCAAAAAACAGGATCTCGCCCATGATTGATGAAATGGGAGCGAGAACCGGGCGCTCCACCTGCGGGGGCAGGGCGCCGCTCACGAGCGACAGCTTCTCGGCGACGACCTGCCGCGCCATGAAGATATCGGTGCCCCAATCGAACTCGACCCACACGACGGCAATGCCGACGGCCGTCGCGGACCGGACACGGCGCACGCTCGACGCGCCGTTGATGGCGCTCTCGATCGGAAACGTGACGAGCGACTCCATCTCGTCAGGCGCCATGCCGTGGCCTTCGGTAAGGATCGTCACCGTCGGCGCGGTGAGGTCTGGGAAGACATCCACCGGCATGTCGCGAGCGGTCCAGAAACCCGCCGCCAGCAGCAGGATCGAAAATGCGAGCACCATCCAGTGGTGCTCGATCGACCATTGAATCAAACGTTTCATGATTTCACTCGCGGCGTCCGTCATAGTGTCCGGCTTTCTTGTTCCGCCGAAGCCACCGAGTGGCGAAGGCGGAAGCCGGACCAGAGTCAGTGCACGTGGCCTTCCGCCGGCAGCCCCTTGGCCGCCGACGCGAGTTGAACGTCGTAGGCGCCGCGGGTGACGACGCGGTCGCCGATCTTCAGTCCACTCTTCACGCCGATCCAGTCTCCATCCCGCGCGGCGATCTCCACGTAGCGCCTGGCGAACCGCTCGCCGCTCACGTGGACGAACACGTACGGCCGGCCGGCCTCCAGCAGCACGGCGGCTTTCGGCACGGCGGGCACCCGTTGACGTTGACGTCGGTAGAGCAAGGCCGTGCCTGTTTGACCGATGAGGAGCTGCCCGCCGGGATTGTCGACTTCGAATTGGACCGGCAGCGCGCGGGTCGTCCGATCGATCATGCCAGCGTCGTGGATGTGATGAGGCTGAAGTGGCACCGGATCGGCGCGCCCCGGAATTTCGAGCGCGAGCCCCGCAATGTCTCGCGACGCAGCCGCGTCGGAGGCTGGAACCTGCGCTTTGAGCTCGACGCGGTCGGTGCGCACGATCTTGAAGAGCGGCGCCCCTTCGTCGTACGACGCACCCGGCGTCGCGGACACCTCCGCCACCCGGCCGGCGATAGGGGCGCGCAGCACGAACGCGTTGCCCGCCGCGGCGCCGCCGCCGGTTCGCAGCGTCTCGTCGCGTTGAGCCAGGCGCGCCTCGGCCGCGTGGAGGCGCGCTTCCGCCACGGTGACAGCGCGTCCGGCCTCCTCGACCCGGCGCGCTGGAACCGCGCGCTCGGCCAGCAGGCGTTCCGCACGCACCCGCTCTGCACGGGCGGCCTCCGTCGCCGCCTGGGCCTCGGCGACGGTGGCCGCCAGGGTCGCGTGATCGTCGCCGCTTCCCGAGCGCGGCTCCAGACGCCCGAGCGCCTGTCCCGCGCGAACCGTGGCGCCGATCGAGATCAACTCATCGGCCATGAACCGGCCTGGGGCGGGAGCGGCGACGACCGCTTCACCCCCACTCAGCGGTTCGATCGCAGCAGGGACCCGGATGGCAGTCCGGAGTTCGACCTCGCGCACCTGTTCGGTCGCGAACGCGTTCGTCCACTGCTGTTCCTTCAGATATGCAATGGCGGCGGGATCGTCAGGGGGGCGCTTGTCAGCATCGGCATTCGCCGTGTGCTCGTCTGCGAACACGGTCACCCCTCCGAGTTCGTGACGATCGGACAGACCGGTTACCTCGATGACCAGCGCCAATCGATACCGGCCGGGCGATGGCGGCACACCCTCGACACGGAACGCACCGGGCCTCGACGGCTCCGAGCCGGTGAGGACGGTAGGCGACCCGCCACCTTCCGGCGTGAGCTCGATCCGTGGTCGTCCGGCGGTCAGCGGCGTGAAATCGTTGAGTCTCGTCAGGTGCACCGCGAACAGGACGGTCCGGCCCGTGACGAGCGGCGGATACTCCATGTAGAGTTCTGTCTTGTCGGTCCAATCCGTGACGTTCAACGACGGCGTTTCGGCCTTCGGCGGTTCATTTCGCCCGCGACACGCAGCCGTCAACGCTGTGGCGAGCAGGACGACAATCAAAGTCGCTTCCACCAGACGACGCGGCGGCCTCCGTTTTCTTCGTGATGCCTTCGTGATGAGCTTGGCAAGCGCGCGTCGTGCCGTCATGAAGAGATCTCCCAGCCGCTGACGAATTCCAGCTCAATTTCCGCTTGCCGAGCCGCGGCGTCGAGGGCCGCTTGACGGATGCGCGCGGAAGCCCCCGTTCGATACGCATCCAAGAGTTCGAGAATGCCGCGCTCGCCCGCGTCGTAGCTGACCTGCGCAATTCGCTCGATCTGATCGGCGCCAGTCACGGCGGCCGATCGATACCGTTGGGCCGCCTCCCGTCGTTCCAGCACCGAGGCCCGAAGCGCGGTGACTTCCGAACGGAGTGCCACCCGGAAGGCGTCCACGCGAGCCTCGGCTTGCGCCGCTTTGGCTCGGGCCAACGCCCGCTCGGCGCGGGAACGATCGAACAGTGGTACGACCGCATGGACCGTCACCACACTCCCGATGTCGCCGCCCGCGAACGTGGACGACTTGGCGCCGGCCACGACCTCAGGATCGGGAATGCGTCGGCGGTCGGCCGCGCGGTCCGAAAAATGGGCCGCGTCGATCTCCTTGCGAAGGGCGAGCAGCTCGCCGCGGGTGGCTTCCGCCTGTTCAACGAGCGCGGCAACCGGGGGCAGCGTCGGCCGTGGAGTCGATACATCGACGGCGACGATCCGCGCGGCGTCGAGGGGATCGGCAAAGAAGCCGGTCACCGCCGCCTGGGCGCGTGCTCGATCAGTGCGGGCGAGAGCCAGGTCGGCGTCGAGGTCGAGGACTTCGCGTTCGGCGCGCAGTCGGTCGAAACCCGCCGTGTCCCCGGCCGCCTCGCGTTTGGCGAGGACGTCCGCGAGACCGCGAAGCCGATCGCGCGCGGCCGTCAATTCGCCCTCGCGCACCTGGGCTGTCACGAGCTGCGCGAATGTCAGCCGCAAGTCTGCCCGCGCGCGGCGGACCTCGTCATCGACACGGCTCGAGCTCGCCTCGACCAACGCTTCGGAGGCCTGAACTTGCAGCCGGCGGGAGCCATTGATCGGCAGCGCCTGCGACACCATCGTCATGTTTTCGGTGATCCCGGCGACCGATTCGCGATCAAACGTGACGCGCGGATTCGGCCAGCGGGCCGCCGCCAGCACTTCGGCGCGCGCCACGTCGATGACCGCGCGAATTGCGCGAACCCGTGGGCTATTGGGCGAGAGCCGCGCCAGAACC
>QHWL01000170.1 GCA_003222555.1 Acidobacteriota bacterium
CACATCGTCGAGCGATCGCGCGAGCGCGTGGATGTCCTCGCGGTCGATCGGGGTCACGAACGTCCGGTTCAGCCGCTGGATGATTTCGTGGGTCAGGAAGTCGCATTTGTGCTCGACCTCCCGAATCTCGTCCGCTTTGTCCCAGATCGGATGGTCGCCCGCCCACATCTCTTCGAGCAGCCGCGAGCCTTTCAAGAGCTCGTCGGCCATCGCGAGAAAATCACTGTAGAATTTCTCTTCCCGTGGAATCAGGCGGAAATGCGGCACTCGTCCCCCAGAGCCCCTGCCGGCGGAAGCCAAAACCCGAGGATTGTAGCAGATCCATTTACACGGCCGTTACACTTCCGTTACACGAACTCGGTGTACCATTTGCCACCGGAATGGCCGTGAACAACGAGGTGCTCGCGCTTATCCTCGGCGGCGGCCGGGGCACACGGCTCTTTCCACTCACCCAGCATCGCTCGAAGCCGGCCGTGCCGATTGGCGGCAAGTACCGCCTGATCGACATCCCCATCAGCAACTGCATGCACGCCGACATCCGGCGGATCTTCGTGTTGACGCAATTCAATTCGGCGTCGCTCAACCGCCACATCGCCCAGACCTACCGGATGGACCTCTTCAGCCACGGGTTCGTCGAGATTCTGGCCGCCGAACAGACGCCGGATAATCCCCACTGGTTTCAGGGAACCGCCGATGCCGTCCGCCAGGCGATGCGTCATTTCGTGCGGTACCAAGCGGACTACTACCTTATCCTCGCCGGGGATCATTTGTACCGGATGGACTACTCCGAGCTCGTCGATGCGCACACCGATCGCAACGCGGACATCACGATCGCCGCCCAGTCGGTGACGGCCGACGACGCCTCGTCCATGGGGATCTTCCGGTTCGATCATGCCGGCCATATCGTCGCCTTCGAGGAAAAGCCCAGTCGCGATCGGCTCGCCGGCATTGGCCAGAGCATTCCGCCCGGCGCGACCTTCGCCGGCCATACCTCGGAAAAGCCGTTTGTCGCCTCGATGGGGATTTACGTGTTCTCGCGCGATGTGCTGCTGGACGTGCTGGCGCGCGACAATGCGGCCGACTTCGGCCACGAAATCATCCCGAGGGCGATCGAACGCTACCGCGTCAACTCGTACTTGTTCCGCGGATACTGGGCCGACATTGGAACGGTCAGTGCCTTCTACGACGCGAACATGATGCTCGCGAGGGCTGACGCGCCGTTCAACTTCTACGATCCGCGGCGCCCCATCTACACGCATCCGCGCTTTCTGCCGGGGTCCCGGCTGAGCGACTGCTCCGTCCGCCGCGCCATCGTCGCCGAGGGGTGTCACCTGGATCGATGCACGGTCGAAGACTCCGTCATCGGCATCCGCACCGAGATTCAGGCAGGTGCTCAAGTCCGCCGCTCGCTGGTGGTCGGGGCAGATTTCTACGAAGCCGATGACGATGCCACCACGCGGGGCGACGGCCCGCGGCTGGGCATCGGCCGCGACGTCGTGCTCGATCGCGTGATCGTCGACAAGAATGCGCGGATTGGCGACGGCGCGCGGCTCGTGAACGACGCCGGCGTGCGCGACCTGGACGGCGACGGCTACTACCTCCGCAACGGGTTCATCATCGTGCCGAAAGACGGCGTCATTCAGGCGGGGCTTCGCGTCTGACCGCTCCCCACGTCAATCCTTCACGGCCACTGGGCGCTTGCTATCACCGACCGAGACTCGCCTCCTGAGGCCGTCGGGCCGAGCTCTGTGACGTCAGCCCAAATGCTGAAGCGTCTCGTCTCGTTGGCGGCCCTCACGAATGTCGGTGGCGAACGTCAGTATTGTCTGGTGATCTTGAACGTGCCTCTCTCGTTGCCCTGCGTGTAGGTGCCGACCAACGAACGGCCAAGCCACGTCAGATTTTCAAACTTTCCGTCGAGGACGACTCTGGCCGCTGCGGCTCCGCCTTCAATGTGCAAGGTCCAGGCGTCCGGGTTGAGTTCTGCTTTGGTGATGGGAACAGCTCGGGGTCCTGGGTTGATGGTACCAACTACGGCGCCGCCGTCCCAATCCAGGAGGACCAGAAGCCTGTCCTGCTTTGCCGCATTTGGACCCCATTCACCGAGAAAGATTCCTTTCGCTGGATGCCCATGACCCCACTCGGCCCCGGCATTCCCGGTTCCCGTGGCGCCACCCGTTCTCCTAACGTAGCCCTCCTGGTACCGGTTGTTCGACTGGCACATGTATTCCTTAATCGCCCAATCCGGTCCCCACGCCAGATCCTGAGCAACGGTCCAGGGTCGTGTGTAGGCGCCAGGATCGTCAATCGTGGCTTCGAGATGAAGATTGTTCAGGCTGGTGCGCGTGAATTTTTCGATCACGTGCATCTGGCTGGTATGCGGATCGCCGTCCTTGTCAATCCACGTTCCTTCGTTGAACCCGACGGTATCCACAACCAGCGTATCGCCCTCCCAGTGGCCGACCGAGTGTCCCATGAAGGTCGGGGAGTCTTCGAGAACCGCTTTCGGCGGATGCGGACGCCCATCCATGAAAATGTCGCGCCACACATGTCCGGGGAATTCCATGAGCTGCAGGATGCGTTTCTGTTCGGGGAGCTGAATGAATTCGATCGGGTGCACGCCCGCCCTCATGTACGGCTGCGGCTCAGGAAGGGGAAGGCAGAACGATCCAGGCTCCTCGCTGTCCGATGTGACGTTGTAGCGGTACTCCCGCAGAGCTTTGGCCCAGGGTTGAAAGGGAAGGCCTTGCGATTTCGGTGGGTCGACCAGGATGTCCAAATAATTCGTGAATTCTTTGGGAAGCCATGCTCCCTTCCCAATTTCTATTCTTCCGAGGTTCGGCGTACCATCCGACAGTCGCGGCGTTGGCCCTCCCGACGCCTTGCCGCCAGCGGCCGGAACTTTTCCGCCATCACCACTAAACCGGATCGAGGATTCATCAATTCCCTGCGCGGCAGCCGAGTGTGCCCGGAGGCAACACGAGAGTACGACGATGGTCGCCGTTGTCAGCGATCGTGCATTCCAATGACGCTTCATCTTGCGCCCCCCAGCCAGCCGTGTTTGGTATTACTTATTAGGCGAATCCGTCGTGACCGAACCGACAGAAAAGTCCCGCCCGTCGGGGAATGTGACGGTGGTTCCGTTGACCATCCTCGAACCGTCCTTCGCGCGATAACCGTCCACCTTCACTTCCGTTCCAATGGCCAGTGCTTCCTTCGTCAGTCCTCGCCTCGCCAACATCGCTGGCGCGTTGGTTTCGACCGCCCAATTCTTGACTCCGCCACTCGGCTCCTTCACATCGATGTAGATCCATCCGTGAGGATTCGTTCGCTCGACCTTCGTGATTGTCCCACGCAAAGTGATCGGCTGATTCTGATCGAATTCCGCAGCGAAGGAGTGATGCGCGGACACGCGCACCACAATCGTTGACATGATTCCGGCGATGACAAGCGCCGCCGCGGTCTTCACCATACCTGCCTCCTGGAGTTTACTGAAGGACTTCAATTACCGTCGAGCCTACCATAGCGGTCAGTATCCCGCACTTTCGATCGGGCAAGTCCCGGCGTCACTTCCGTCGGGCAATATTGGCCTCAGTGCACAGAGACATCACGTCCAGAAACTTCTGATAGCCCGCCCGGCCAACGACGTACGGATTCTGTTGGTCCCTCTGACGGGCCTGCACCTTCGCCAGCTTCGGCAGGATTGGATCCATCAACGGATGATTCTGGATCTCGACGTCCACGCCGGCTTTCCGCGTTTCCTCCTTGAAGCGCGCAACCGACTTCAGGTAGGTCTGCAAACCTTCGTCTGAGATGGGCCCCGGCGTCAGGACCGTTCCGCCGTACAGGGCGGCCACATGCGTCCTACCGTTGTCCTTGACCGGGAAGATAAAACCCATCGCACCCGGAGTGTGACCGGGAATGGCGACCGGCATCACTCGCAGATCCCCGAGCACGATCGGCTGGCCTTCCACGATCACCTGGTCACGTTTCGGCAACAGGACCGGCACCGCACCCTGCGCGCCGCCTCTGCCTGCGGGAGGGTTCTCCATCAAGTTCCAATCCGCCGCCGAGATATAGACCTTGGCCCCATAGTGATCCTGCATGTACGGTGAGCCACCGAAGTGGTCCGCATGACCGTGGCCAATGAGGATGATCTTCACCCGGGCCGGATCGAGACCGAGCTGTTGGAATCCTGGAAGGAGTTGCGTTTCCACCTGATTCGCGCCGAGCGAATCGATCATCGCCAGCCCGTCCGAGGTTTGAATCACGTACACGACGGTCCCTGCGTTGCCGATCACGTACACGTTGTCGAAGATCTTCGTCGGAGGAACCACCGGGTCGTTCGGACTGTTGCCGCGGGGCGCTTCGCAGAAGAAATGCACTTCATCGGCCCAGATCGGGCCTGCGGTCTTTTTCGCCTTCTCGATGAGCCCTTTCAGTTCCGGGGAATCGGGCCTGGCCTCGGGCGCCTGCGCCCGGGCGAACCCGCCGAATGCCACCGAAACCGTCAGGAGCCAACCGAGCGTCTTGATCATGTTCGTATCCTAACCTCTTCTCAGAACAGAACCTTGACCCCAAGCTGCACCTGCCGCGACGAGTTGGCCGTCCGCAGCACCTGTCCGGCGGTGGCGAGCGGCGCCTCGTTCTGAGTCGCGCCGGCGAACACCGGACGATTCGGCGCGCTGAAATTCGCGCGGTTGAACACATTGAACACCTCGAGCCTCAGCTGTAGCCGGGTCGCGCCGAACAACGCCTGGTTCTTGACGAGCGACAGATCGGCGTTCGCAAAGGCCGGGCCGCGGAGGAAATTGCGCGGCGTGTTGCCGAACGTTCCCTGCGGCTGAAGCACGAACACGCTCGCGTCGAACCAGTGGTTCGGATCGCCCGTGATG
>QHWL01000766.1:0-573 GCA_003222555.1 Acidobacteriota bacterium
GTCCGCGTCGGACAGCTGATTCGCCGTCTCGCGGCCCGAAAGATCGCGGAGCGTCACCAGCGCGCCCGGCAGTCTGACGGATCCCTTTTGCGTCGTGACGGATCCTTGGATGGTGCCCAGCTTGTCCTGGGCGCGTGCCGACGATGTCGCGGCGACAGACAGAGCGAGCGCGACCAGCGCCACACGCGCCGCTGCGGACTGCGCGCGACGAGCCAAATCCCACGCAAACAGGTGCATAACGGTCAGGAGGGAACCTCTTATTGTTGTGTCTGCCGACCCGTCGTGTCCAGTAAATGTGCCGCTCGTTTGGAGCTCAGTAAGCGGACCGAAACGATAGCGAAATTACGATTCCTGCCGTCATAGCCCCGCGGCGGCAGCCGCCGCCCAGATCGCCAAGGCGAGTGCGGCGCCGGCGATCACGTCGACGATGTAGTGATAGCGTCCAACGATGCAGGCGAGCGCAATGCTGAGCGCCAGCGCCAGCAGCACTGTGCCGGTCCGCGGCAGCGTCACGATCACCGCAAGCGCGATCGCCAGCGAGCCCGCCGTATGCCCGCTCGGGAACGTATTCGC
>QHWL01000766.1:597-2107 GCA_003222555.1 Acidobacteriota bacterium
AACGACGCGAACCGGTGCACCGCCCGATCGTTCAGCACGGCCCTTGGCGCGAGGGCCCAGGGCGGACGCGTCGGAACGATCGGCAGCGGCGCGAATGCGCCGAACTCCGCGGCGAGCACCATGGTCCAGTACCGATCGGCCTCCGCCTGGTGGCCGGTCCATGCGAGTGCCGCAAAGCCCGCCGGCACCAGTAGGAAGCAGCCCATGTAGACGACCTCGAGGTAGGCCAGAAGAAAGGACGGCCATCGATGAAACCTCGTGGAGGGATCGCCGAGCAGGCGCCGGTCCCAGTGCAGGAGCCACGATTCGACACGGGTCGATGGCTGGACGAACAACCGCCCGCACAAGTAGTACCCCGCGAGAACGTAGCCGTTCGGCGCCCATTGGCGGACGACGAGTCCGCCAACGCGCCCGATGGCGACGATTGCGGCGCACATCGTGAGCCCGCCGGCAGTGACCACCAGACGGCGATTAAGGTGCACGTCGCGCAGCCAGCCAATCGCGGCGAGGTAGACGAAATACGCGAGAGCGAGCGACTCCGAGTGGCGCAAGGATGGAACGATACCTCATTGAAATACGATATGAGTTTCCCGAAGCCGGGAGTCTACGCTCGAGGCCGAGGGAGAGCGAAGACCGTGCCAGGCGAGCGACAGCCTTGAGCCAATGCGCCGGGGGTGGGGTCCCCAGCGCGGCTGCCGCGCTGGGGGCCCCGGGTGGGGCCCCGGCGCCTGAAGAAAGCGGGCCCCGCGAGCATTAAAATAATGCCCATCCACATCCACCCGGTTCGCGGCCGGCGCGATCTGAGCCGGTTTATCGACTACGCGTACGTCCGTAACCGGCGCGATCCGCACTGGATTCCACCGCTCAGAATCGCCGAACGCGAGCGGTTGTCCCCGAAAAAGAATCCGTTCTTTGGACACGCCGAGGTCGAGCTTCTGATGGCCTGGCGCGATGGCCGGCCGATCGGCCGGATTGCGGCCATCGAGGATCATCTGCACAACGAGGTTCACAAAGACAACGTCGCCATGTTCGGGTTCTTCGACGCTGAAGATCTCGCCACTGCTCGGGCGCTGCTCGAGCGCGTCGAGACCTGGGCGCGACAGCGCGGCCGGACCTCGGTCCGCGGGCCCCTCAATCCCTCCCTCAACGAAAGCGCGGGATTGCTCATCGACGGCTATGACACCGACTCGATGCTGATGATGCCGCACAACCCGCCGGAGTATGCCCGCTACATCGAAGCGGCTGGCTATCGGAAGGTGAAGGATCTTTACGCGTGGCTGTACGACCTCGGCCAGCCGATGAATCCGGTCATCGAGAGGCTTGCTGCCCGCGTTCGAGATCGTGAGCGGATTACCGTGCGGCCGCTCGAGCTCGGCGACTTCGAGCGCGAAGCCGAGCGTCTGCGCGTGATCTATTGCGGCGCGTGGGAGCAGAACTGGGGTTTCGTGCCGCCGACCCCTGAGGAGTTCCGCCGACTCGCGAACGAGATGCGTCCCATCTTCGATCCTCG
>QHWL01000766.1:2128-2440 GCA_003222555.1 Acidobacteriota bacterium
GCCATTCCGGACATCAATCAGGTCTTGAAGGGCACCGACGGCCGGCTTTTTCCCCTGGGTCTCATCCGGCTGCTCCGTCGCAAGAGCATCATCGACCAGGCTAGGCTGCTGCTGCTCGGCGTGCTCGCCGGGTACCGGGGGCGCGGGCTCTATCCGCTCTTGCTGGTCGAGCTCCATCGCCAGGTCGCCGGATCGCGCTATCGCCGCGCCGAGTTCTCGTGGGTGCTGGAAGACAACCGCGATATCAACCAGCCTGCCGAGCGGGCAGGCGCCAGGCGCTACAAGACCTACCGCGTGTACGAGAAAGCGCTC
>QHWL01000171.1 GCA_003222555.1 Acidobacteriota bacterium
GACGGGGGAACGGGATGTGGAGATGGTGGGCGCCGCCTACCGCGAAGCGGGACTGGCGGCAGAAGTGGAGCCGTTCCTCTACGACATGGGACAACGGCTCGGACAGGCGGACCTGATTGTCTGCCGAGCCGGCGCGACGACACTGGCGGAAATCACGGCGGCCGCCAAGCCGGCGATTCTGATTCCGCTGCCGACTGCGACCGACGAGCACCAGCGGAAGAACGCCGAGGCGCTGGCCGCAGCCGGCGCCGGAGAGATGCTGTTGCAGAAGGATCTGACAGGCCACGTGCTGGCGCAGCGGATTCTGGCGCTCGCGAGCGATCACAGCGCCAGGGCGCGGATGTCTGCGGCGGCGCGCGCGCTGGCGAGACCCGACGCGGCGCGTCTCATCGTCGATCGAGCGCTGGAACTGGTGGGAGGACATTGACCGTTTGTGCTAGGCAAAACGCGGCGCGTTCACTTCATCGGGATCGGCGGCATCGGCATGAGCGGAATCGCCGAACTGCTCGCCAATCTCGGCTACGTCGTGAGCGGCTCGGATGAAAAGCGGTCGGCGGTGACCGATCGCCTGGAAACGCTGGGGATCCGCGTCGCGCACTTCCACGACGCGCAACACGTCGGCGACGCCGAGGTCGTCGTCGTTTCGGCAGCGGTCGGCCCGGCGAACGCTGAAGTGCGCGAGGCGATGCGCCGGCAGATCCCGGTGATTCCGCGCGCCGAGATGCTCGCCGAGCTGATGCGGCTCCGCTACAGCATCGCCGTGGCAGGCGCGCACGGTAAGACGACGACGACGTCGATGATCGCGGTCGTCCTCGAGCGGGCGGGGCTCGATCCGACCGCGGTCATTGGCGGCCGGCTGAGCGCCTTCGGCAGCAACGCACGGCTGGGCCGCGGAGAGCTGCTGGTCGCCGAGGCGGACGAAAGCGATCGGTCGTTTCTGAAATTGTTTCCGACGATTGCGGTGATGACGAACATCGACCACGAGCACCTCGAAAACTACGGCGACTTCGACGACCTTCAGCAGGCCTTTGTCGACTTCGCCAACAAGGTGCCGTTTTACGGCGCGGTCATCGCGTGCGCCGACGACCCGAACCTGACCGCTGTCGTGCCGCGGATGACGAGGCGCTTGATTACGTACGGTCTCGCCGCGGACGCCGATGTGACGGCGACCGACGTCGTGCTGGGTCCGTTCACGGCACAGGCCACCGTGAACCGGCGCGCGCGCCGCGCGGAAGATCCGGCGAGAACGCCGGCGGTGCTCGGGCCGCTCACGCTGAACGTTCCAGGCCGGCACAACGTGCAGAATGCGCTTGCCGCGGTGGCTGTCGGTTTGGAGCTGGGGCTTCCCTTCGAACGCGTCGCGGAGGGACTGCGGGCCTTTCGGGGTGCGGAACGGCGCTTTGAAGTGCGCGGAGAGCCGAACGGCATCCTCATCGTCGACGACTATGGCCACCATCCGACGGAGATTGCCGCCGCTCTCGCCGCGGCCGGGGGACTCAATCGCCGCATCGTCGTGGCTTTTCAGCCGCACCGCTACACCCGCACCGCGCGGCTCATGAGCGCGTTCGGCCCGGCGCTGGCAGGCGCCGACCACATCGTGCTGACCGACATCTACGCCGCAGGCGAGGATCCGATCCCGGGTGTCACGATCGAAGTCCTGGCGGCCGCGATTCGTCAGAAGGCCGGTGCCACCGTCGACGTCGTGCCGCAGCTCGCCGACATCGTGCCGGCCTTGTTGCGTGTCGTGCGGCCAGGCGATGTCGTGCTGACGCTCGGAGCCGGGTCAATTGGTGTGGTGCCCGAGCAGCTCATCGAGGCGCTGAATCGAGGCGGCGAAGGCTCAACTCGCGTTGAAGCGGCTGGCGGAGGGCGCACGTGAGCGGGGTTGCCCTACCCGCCGATCGACGCTTCCGGCGGGCGCGCGCCAAGCCGGCGCGTCGGCACCGCACCTTGCGCGGACTCGTCAAACCGCTGGTCCGCTACGGCCTGGTCGCGCCGCTGCTCCTGTACGGCATCTACCGGGGAACGAACCTCGTTGCCAAGGCGCGCGTGCTCCAGATTGATCGCATCATCGTCGGCGGCAACGAGCGGCTCTCGAGAGGTGAAGTCCTGGCCGTGCTCGACGGCCTGCGCGGTGAAAGCCTCGTCTGGACCGATCTCGGCGCGTGGCGGCGTCGCCTGATGGTGTCGCCGTGGGTGCGCGATGCCGCGCTTCGTCGATCGCTGCCCTCGACGGTCGAAGTGTTCATCTCCGAAAGGCAGCCGATCGGAATCGGCCGCATCAACGGAGAGATGTATCTCGTCGACGACCACGCCGTCGTGATCGACCAATACGGGCCGCAGTACGCCGACCTCGATCTGCCGTTGGTCGACGGCATCGCGGCGTCGCCAAACGGCGACGGTCTGATGACCGACCGATTGCGGGGGGACCTTGCGGCGCGCGTCATCGCAGCGGTCAAAGCCCGGCCCGACATCGCGAGACGGCTGTCGCAAGTGGACGTGGCCGATCTTCACAATGCCGCGGTCATTCTCGCGGGCGATCCGGCCGTCATCTATCTCGGCGAGGACCAGTTTCTTCCGAGGCTGCAGTCGTATCTCGAATTGGCGTCGGCGCTGCGCGATCGAGTGCAAGACATCGACTACGTCGACCTGCGATTCGACGATCGAATCTACGTGCGGCCTGTGCCTAAACAGACCAAACGCGGAGCCGCACCGTCGACCTGGAAGCCATCCGGGAAGAAGCGGTAAATCAGCATCAACTCCGGAGGAAGAGTGGCGCGCAAAGAGCGATACCTGGTGGGGCTCGACGTCGGCACGTCCAAGGTGACGGCGGTGGTCGCGGAGATGCTCGGCGGCGAGGGGCTCGACGTCGTGGGACTGGGCGTCGCCGAGTCGCGCGGCATCCGCCGCGGCGTGGTGGTGAACCTCGAAGCGGCCGTCGATTCGATCAAGAAGGCGATCGAAGAAGCCGAGCTGATGGCGGGCGTCGAGATCGATTCGGTGCACCTGGCGTTGTCAGGGCCGCACATCAAGGGATTCAACAGCCGCGGCGTGGTGGCGGTGGCCGGCAAGAACCGCGAGATCACGCACGAAGATGTGCGCCGGGCGATCGACGCCGCCAAGGCGGTGTCGCTGCCGACGGGGCGCGAGATCCTCCACGTGCTCCCGCAGGATTTCGTCGTCGACGAACAGGACGGCATCGGCGCCCCGGTGGGAATGACGGGCGCGCGCCTCGAAGTGAACGTTCACATCGTCACCGGCAGCCAGAGCTCCACACAGAATCTCGTCGCTTGCGTGAACCGGGCCGGCGCGACGGTCGCCGAGGCCGTCGTCGAGCAGCTGGCGGCGAGCGAGTCGGTGCTCACCGCTGACGAAAAGGAGCTCGGCGTCGCCCTCGTGGACATCGGCGGCGGGACCACGGACATCGCCATTTACGAGCGCGGCAGTCTCTGGCACACGGCGGTCGTCGGCGTCGGCGGCGATCACTTCACCAACGACATCGCGGTCGGCCTGCGGACCCCGGTGCCCGACGCGGAAAAAGTCAAGCGCAAGTGCGGATGCGCCCTGTCGGGCATGGTCGACGAAGACGAGACGATGGAAGTGGCGAGCGTCGGCGGCAGAAAGCCCCGGGTGATGGCTCGCCGAATCCTTGCCGAAATTCTTCAACCGCGCGCCGAGGAGATCTTCCACCTCGTGTGGGATGAGATCAGGCGCGCCGGCTACGAGAAGAGCCTCAATTCCGGCATCGTCCTGACCGGCGGCGGCGCCATCCTCGACGGCATGCCCGAGATCGCGGAACAGATTTTCGATCTTCCGATTCGCCGCGGATGTCCGACGGGCGTCGGCGGCCTGGCGGATCACGTCAACAGCCCGACGTTCGCCACCGGCGTCGGGCTTGCGTTGTACGGCTATCGCAATTCGATGGGCGATGCGGCGCGTGGACCGGTCGGCGCCGGCGCCTTGGTGCGCGTTGCGGGGCGGCTGCGCGGGTTGTTCAAGGAGTTCTTCTAACGAAGGGGAGCGAGGGCCTGCGGCCTGGCTGGCGCGGCAGCCTTGAAGCCGCGTCGAGCGCGGATGCACGAGACGCGCGTGAGCGGGGTGGGGCCCCGCGAACACTCGAAAAGCCGGGAGCGAGGCGACTGCGGGCGGGGGACCGAAGAGCGGGGCCCGCGAATCGACGAGCCGGGGAGTGACCCGGAAGTAAACAAGGAGCGACGAAGAATGACTGATCATAACCTGCTGGATGCCAAGGCCCGAGACACGACGCATCTGCGGCTTCGATTCGCGGAGGAGCCGATCGGGAGTGCCCGGATCAAAGTCATCGGCGTCGGCGGTGGCGGCGGCAACGCCGTCAACCGCATGGTCCAGGTTGGTCTCGACGGCGTCCAGTTCATCGTCGCCAATACGGACCTCCAGGCGCTCAACGGGAATGTCGCGTCCATCAAGCTGCAAATCGGCAGCAAGCTCACCAAAGGCCTCGGTGCCGGCGCCGATCCGAACGTGGGCCGGCAGGCCGCGCTCGAGGACACCGAAAAAATCATCCAGGCGCTCGACGGTGCCGACATGGTTTTCGTCACGACGGGACTGGGGGGCGGAACCGGAACCGGCGCGGCGCCGGTGATCGCGAGCCTTGCGGGCGAGCTGGGCGCGCTGACGATCGCCGTCGTGACCAAACCGTTCAAGTTCGAAGGCAAGAAACGGCATCTCCAGGCGGAGCGCGGGCTGGAATCGCTTCGTGATTGCGTCGACACGATTATTACGATTCCGAACGAACGCCTGCTCACAATCATCGACCGCACGACGCCGCTCACCGAGGCATTCGCGACGGCAGACGACGTGTTGAGACAGGCGATCCAGGGCATTTCGGACCTGATTCTCGTGCCAGGCCTGATCAACCTCGACTTCGCTGACGTGAAGACGATCATGGCCGGCATGGGCCTCGCGATGATGGGCACCGGCGTCGGCGAGGGCCAGGATCGCGCCATCGAGGCGGCGCGGCGGGCGATCTCGAGCCCGTTGCTCGAGGGCGCATCGGTGAACGGCGCCCGCGGCGTCATCATCAATGTGACCGGCGGCTCCGATCTCTCGCTCGTGGAAGTGAGCGAAGCGTCGTGCATCGTTCAGGAAGCCGCCGACGAAGACGCCAATATCATTTTCGGCGCAGTCGTCGACCCCGCGCTGAAGGGCAGGGTGAAGATTACCGTCATCGCCACGGGGTTCGGTCCGCAGGCGGCGCCGCTGCCGGCAGCGATGACGGCGCAGACGCCGGTGGACATGACGCATTACTCCGATCGGCTGCGCATGGAACCGATGGCGGCGGCCGGGGGAAGCGAACG
Organism: Acidobacteriota bacterium; assembly: GCA_003222555.1. Taxonomy (GTDB): domain Bacteria; phylum Acidobacteriota; class Vicinamibacteria; order Vicinamibacterales; family CAVVIG01; genus JAHFUJ01. The sequence continues at coordinate 5,337 of QHWL01000171.1, forward strand.
GCTCGCATCGACGCGCGTGTCGGTGGCTCGGCGATCACTGCTCGAAATCCCGCTCGGCAGGGCGGACGGCGGGAGCGCCGCGCCAAAGGCTACCGCGTCCGGCGCGACGGTGGACGACAGGCGCGCCGAGGTGGTGCAATCGGGCGAATCGGACCCCGACTTCGATCTCGGCTCGACATTTGACACACCGGCATTCCTGCGGCGCCAGGAAACCTGACGGGTGTGACTCAAGCCGGAGACTACGGACAGACGGGTCCGGGCGGTCCGGCTCAAGCTGGACACTACGTACCGACGGTCCGGCTCAAGCCGGACACTACAGACCGATCCGGCGGGTCGGGCGAAGCGGGACACTACGTGCAGTTAGCCAGGCGGCGGGCGCTCTCGGTGATAGAGTAGATAGATCCACGGCACACGAGACCGCCGACGTCTGAGCCTCAAGGGGCGCACCGCGCTTGGAAAGCGAGGAAGGCAGGCCCTGCGGCGATGCTCAGCGCAAGCCGATTCCGGTGCCGGATCGTCGACCGGCCATGAAATTCTGGCAACAGCGCGAACGCGCACTCGAAACCCTCTCGAAAGAAATCGGCTACACCCGGAAGCCGCACGGCGATCGTTTGCGTGTGGCGCTTGCGTTCCCGAACACATACTGGGTCGGCATGTCGAACCTGGGATTCCAGACCGTCTATCGCTTGTTCAACGCCCAAGACGACATCGTGTGCGAGCGAATTTTCCTGCCGCCCAAGCAGGAGCTGGCCGCGCTCCTTGCGGGCAAGGCTCCGCTCGTGACACTCGAATCCCAAACACCCGTGAACGAGTTCGACGTCATCGCGTTCTCGGTGTCGTTCGAATGGGACTACGTGAACGTCCTGACACTCCTCCGGCTCGCCGGCGTGCCGCGCCATGCGGCCGAACGCGGCGAGCACCATCCGCTGGTGGTCATCGGCGGCGCGGTGACGTTCGTCAACCCCGAGCCGCTGGCGCCGTTCGCCGACGTCATCGCCGCGGGCGAAGGCGAAGTGCTCGTGCCCGCTTTCGAGCGAGCGTTTCGTTCCGCCACCGGCCGCGCCGACTTGCTTCGGCGGCTTGCGCAGGAGCGCGGCTTTTACGTACCGACGTTCTACGAACCGCAGTACGGCGCCGACGGCGGCCTCGCCGGCTATGCGACGGTCGGCGGCGAGGACCTGCCGCTTCCGGTGAAAAAGGCGGCGCTCAAAACCACTGATGCGATCGATCCGCCGTCGACGAGCATCTTCACGCCAGACACCGAATTCGGCTCGCGCTTTCTCGTCGAGGTGGTGCGCGGGTGCGCCAACCTGTGCCGCTTCTGCTGGGCCGGCTACAACTACTTACCGGTCCGCGCGTTCCCGACCGACCGCATCGTTGAGCTGGCCGAATCGGCTCGCGTCCACGCGAACCGCGTCGGTCTCGTGTCCATTGCGCTCTGCGATCATCCGGACATCGAGCGCATCCTGGCGCGACTCCTCGAGATGGGGTACGCCATCAGCCCCGCGTCGTTGCGCCTGGACGACCTCACCCAGTCGATTGTCCGGGTTCTTCGAGCCAGCGGCGAACGGACCGTTACGATCGCGCCCGAAACCGGTTCCGATCGGCTCCGCAGGGTCATTAACAAGACCGTGACGAACGACGAGATCCTGGATCGGGCCGAACTGATCTTTGCGAATGGCATCGAGAACCTGAAGTTGTATTACATGATCGGCCTCCCGACGGAGACCGACGATGACCTGGTGGCCATTCGCGACATCACACTCCAGATGCGCGATCGCATGATGAAGCACGCCCGCGCCCGCGGCCAGGTTGGCCGCATCGTCGGCAGCGTGAACCCCCTGATTCCCAAACCTGGTACCGCGTATCAGTGGCTGCCGATGGAAGATTTGACGATCATCGACAACAAGATAAAGCGGCTGCGCAGCCTGATGGCTGGCATCGACAACGTGTATTTCAACATCAAGTCCGAGCGGCACTCGTACTATCAGGCGCTGCTGTCGCTTGGAGACCGCCGTGTCGCGCCGGCCATCGAGGTGGCCGAGCGCAACGGTCAGAACTGGCGTGCCGCGGTCGCTGAATCCAAGGTTGACGCCGACTTCTACATTTTCCGCGACCGCAGCCGTGACATCGCCCTTCCGTGGGACATCATCGACGGCGGCATGAAGACGTCGTTCTTCCAGTCACGTCGTTCTTCCAGTCCGAATACGACAGATCACTCCGCGAGGAGTGGACGCTCCCGCCGAAACGGCAGCACGAGAACGCGCGCCTCTTACCAGTGATCTCGTAGAGTCTGATTCAAGCCGGGACGCACGCTGTCGCCGGAGTGTTCAGCTCGCGATCGCCGCCTGCTCCTCGTACGCCTGAAACGCTTGGAGGATCAGCTCGCGCAGGTTGCTTTGCGCCGTCGTGTCCACAATCGGGCGCAGCAGGGCAAAGCTTCGCCGCTCGCCGTTGATGCTGTACTGTCGCGCGGGGAAGGTGACGTTGCGCCCGCCGCCGCCGCCGCGCCGCTCCCAGATCGAAAACCCGATTAACTTGAGCCCAGCGAGCGGCTCTTCAGTGAAATGCAGCTCAGCCTCAGCGAGCTTTCCCGGCGGGTTCCCTTTGTCATTTGGCGTAATCTTGATGGTCACGATGAGTTCTCCTTTGAGGCGCAAGGCTCTGCTCTCACCCGCTCGCGCCGTGCCCACCCGCACACGGGCCACGGGCGCTAACACAAGCCTTCAGGCCTGCGGAACGCGGGGCTGAAGCCCCGCGCCACATTTGTGAAAACGGCGTTAGCCGATCGCACGTGGGCGGCTTCCATCGGCGGACGTGAGACGACTGATCAATTCGAGTGCCGGGCGCACCTGGAGGTCGTGAGGCTCTAACTCTCAGCGAGCACGATAGTTAGTGGAGCGCACGTGTGGAGGGGCGAAAGCACGACTCGAAGCCTGATGAAAACGCCAACGCGAGTTGCGCTACTGAGCGAGAATCAGCACTTGCGCCAGGGCCAATGTGTCGGAATGCGTGATAGTGAGCAGCGAAGAATAGCCCCCCATCGCAGCAAATCGCCGCGCCGCGCCGCCGTGGAACTGCAGTCGCGGAGGACCGCCACCTCGGACCACCTCGACGTCGCGCCACAGCACGCCCTGCGAGTGACCCGTGCCGAGCGCCTTCATGGCCGCTTCCTTCGCGGCGAAACGGCCGGCGAAATGAATAGCGGGCACCCGCCGGCGTGTGCAGTAGGCGACCTCACGCTCGGTGAAGATGCGGCCGGTGAATCGCCCGCCGTACCTTTCGATTGTGTCGGCGATGCGATCGATGTCGGTCGCGTCGAGGCCGAGCCCGATGACATTGGACATGTTTGCTGAGCGGAAAGTCGTGTCAAACGCCGGGAGCGATCAGAGCGAGCGGCGCCAGGCGTCGGGGGTGGCCCCCCGCCTCACCCAACAGCATGATGCTCCCTAAGCCTAACGACGCCTTTAAATGGGTGCAAGTGTCTGCCGGGCAGTCGCTTATCTGCCGGCCCCTCGAGCGGGCGGCTTCCCACCTCTTTACCACCCGCCTGTGGCCGCTCGGATCCACATCGTCTGCCGATCGCGGCGAGGGGTGGGACGATGTGGCGAACGCCATGGGTGTGAATCGAGCGCATTTGGTGCGCGTGCATCAGGTTCACGGCGCCGCGGTCGTCGTCGTGCGCCGCGACAGTGAGGTGTCGAGTGCATGCACGGCCGAAACGGCGCTGCTCCTCGACGCCGACATCATCGTGTCCAACGATCCGGCGCAGGCGATTGCAATCCAGACGGCAGACTGCGTGCCGCTGCTCGTCGCCGATCGCCGGACCGGCGCCGTTGCCGCGGCCCATGCGGGCTGGCGCGGCCTGGCGGCGCGTGTTCCCGAGGTAGCGGTGCAACGGCTCTCGCAGGAATTCGGCGGCCGGCCGAACGATCTTTTCGTGGCCATCGGACCCTCGATTGGCGCCTGCTGCTATGAGGTTGGTGGGGACGTGCGCGCGTGCTTCGAGACCGCAGGATTCTCCGGGCTGCGGCTCGAGAGATGGTTCGTCAGCGAGCCGCGGCCGTCGGACACGAATCCGTCGATGCCGAGCCTTCCGCCGAACCGGCGCGCCGACCACTGGTTCTTCGACGGCTGGGCGGCAACGTGCGACCAGCTCGAGTGGGCGGGTGTGCCGCGCGGTCAGATGTACGTCGCGGAACTTTGCGCCGCGAGCCACGCCGACGCGTTCTGCTCGTATCGCCGTGACGGATCTCGTGCGGGCCGTTTGGCTGGCGCCATCCGGGCACGGAACTACTTTTGACTTCGATCCATCGCATCGTTTGCGAGCCGATCGGCATGCGCGTTGAGGTCGCGACCGACGTGCTCGAACCTGACGTGCTTGAAGCGGGAAACGAGCGCTCTGGCCGCCTGGTACAACGGCTGCAACCCAGGGTGCTTCACCCGGTACTCGCCCTGCATCTGCTTGACGAGCAGCAGCGAATCCGAGCGGATCGTGACGGTAGAACAGCCGCGCGCCGCGGCGTACTCGAGCGCGGCAAGCAGTCCTCGATACTCCGCCACGTTGTTGGTCGCCACGCCAATCGACTGACCGAATTCGTCGACGAGCGTCCCGTCAGGATGCTCGATGCGGACGCCGTAACCTGCGGGGCCGGGGTTGCCGCGCGCCCCGCCGTCGATGTAGGCGACGATGTCACACGGTCCGAGCGAAGGATGGGAACCTGCCTCGAGCGGCGTCGAGGAGCGGCGTGCCCCAAGCGGGGTCGAGAAGTCGGTCACTGGGCGGACTGGCTGATGCCGTCGGGCGTCGTGGCGGGCGCCGCCGGTGAGAAGTACAGGATTCGGTTGCAGGTGTCGCACTGGATGATCTGATCGTTGCGCAGGACAGTGTTGAACACCTGGGGCCGCAGGCGCACGTGGCAGATCGTGCAGATGCCGTTGCGTGCTTCGCTGACGGCGACGCCGTTTCGGCGGCGTGCCACGAGCTCGAACATCGTGAGCACCGGCGGCGCGATGGCGCGAACCAGCTCGGCGCGCTCGCTGCCGATTCGCTCGAGCGATGCTTTGAGCTCAGCGACCTCGGCGTCCATCGCGCGCCGCTCCGCCTCGCTCGCTTTCTGCTGCGCAGCCAGTTCCGTCTCGGCGCGCTTGACGGCGGCGGCGAGCTCGTCGCCCTCCAGCATCCGCTCGAGGATCTTCTCCTCCATCTCCTTCACCTCGGTCTGCGCGACCTCGATCTCCTTCTGCACGGCCTGATATTCGCGGTTGGTCTTGACCGCCATGAGCTGGTCACGAAATTTGGAGAGGCGGCCTTGAGAAGTCGCGACGTTCTTCTCGATCAGACGCCGAGCGCTCTGGTTCTCGGCGAAGCGCAGTTTCGCGTCTGCGACGGCCTGCCGAACCGATTCGAGGCGCGCCTCGAGCGAGCGCTCGAGTTCGGGCTGCCCGGCCAGCCGCTGCTGCGCATCGTGGGCGGCGGAATCGAGGCGCTGGAGGACGATGAGGCGTTCGAGATCAGCGTTCACGGTCCATCCGCCTGCGGCCCCACGCCCACGTTGCCGGGACTTCCTCCGCCTCGAGCGTAGACTC
>QHWL01000770.1:0-1102 GCA_003222555.1 Acidobacteriota bacterium
TCGTTCGGATGTCATAGCCGGCTTCAAGAAGATGCGTCGCGAACGAATGACGAAGCGAGTGTGGCGTGGCTGGACGCGAAATACCTGCGGCGCGCGCGGCATCTTTGACGGCACGCTGGAGGACGGACTCGTGCAGGTGATGTCGGCGCCGCTCGCCGGTCTCCCGATCGAAGTAGTAGCGCGTCGCGGGAAATACCCACTGCCACGCCCATTCGAACGGCGCGCTCGGGTACTTAGCCCGCAGCGAACCGGGCAAGGCGACGCTTCCGCGGCCAGCCGCCAAGTCCGCGTCGTGCTGTGCTTTCACGCGGTTCAAGTGATCGGCCAACGGTCTCTTCATGCAGGCCGGTAACATCGTCACGCGATCCTTGCCGCCCTTGCCGTCTCGAATCGTCAGCTCACCGCGATCGAAGTTGAGGTCTTTGACCCGAAGCTCGACACATTCGAGTAGCCTCAGTCCGGCTCCATACATGAGCGACGCCATCAGCCATACCGGACCATGCAGCCGCGACAGTAGCGAAGAGACTTCATTGCGGGACATGACGACCGGGAGACGGGCTGGACGCTGCGCCCGCACGACATCGTTCATCCATTCCAACCGCTGCCCGAGCACGACGGCGTACAAGAAGAGGATGGCACTGAGCGCCTGATTCTGCGTAGATGCGCTCACGCCACGAGAGGCCAGACTGGAGACAAACGCTGTCACTTCTCGCTCGCCGAGTTCTCGGGGATGGCGCTTGCGGTGAAAGACGATGAACCGCCGAATCCACGCGACGTACGCGGCCTCGGTCCTCCGGCTGTAGTGCCTCAGGCGGATCGCTTGACGCACTTGGTCGAGGAGCTTGGGGGGCGATCCGTTCAGAGATGCGAAAGCCGGGTCTGGCGCGGGAACTAGGTCGGTCATCGTCGGCAACGCGGACTTAGCGAAATTCATGCCACGACTGCCCGCCGGTTTATTGGTGTCGAGCATGAACGGCGGCATGTCGGTGTCCATGTTCTGCCGCTGACTGTCGGTGGCCTTTCGGAGGATTCGGCAACCGGCGAAGCCTGTTTCCGTGCCGCGAAGTCATCGGGATCTCTGCCAGGACGGTTGAGCGCTGGA
>QHWL01000770.1:1165-2152 GCA_003222555.1 Acidobacteriota bacterium
GTTATGACGAGAGCGCGATAGGACACATTCCACCCAAGCAGCTGGTACCATGGCTCGCGGACGAGGGGATGTATATCGCGTCGGAGTCCGCGATGTACCGTTTGCAGAAGCGCGTGGGCCTGGGCGCCCACCGTCGCCCGGTGCTGCGGACCCATGTGGCGCGACGCCACGATGAACATGCGGCTCGTTTCGACGCAGCGGGGGCGTGATGTCGGCCGCAGCTACATAGCAGGTAGTGCGGACGCTCTGCGCACCTGGCGGCAACGGTGGATGAGGATCGGCTCACCGTCGCGATCAAGAACATCGCCCGCACGTGCGGTGATGAGATTTCAGAAGAGGAACCGATCCTCGATGCGCGCCTGGAGGATGGGTCACGCGTGGCGGCGATGTTTCCGCCCTGCAGCGCTGGTGGTGCGACGCTCACGGTTCGGCGATTTTCGTGCCGTTATCCGCTTGATGATGTCGTCGACGTCGGGAGCGTGCCCGTTGACGCCGCGGCGCTCCTTCGGAAAGCGGTCGCGAGCCGACAGAACGTGCTGATTTCGGGTGGAACCGGTACCGGAAAGACGACGCTTTTGAACGCCCTCGCCGCGACGATTTAAGACACCGACCGAATCCGCGCTCAGCGAGAAGACGTCAGAGACTCTGCTTGAAAAGCCAAACTATGTGCGCTTTTGAAGCGCGGAAGGGTTCGTGCCCCGTTTGACGGCACCGCCCCACTTCCGCCAGTCACAATTGCGGACCGCCTCCGCGCCACGTTCCGACACCGGCCGATCGGAGCCGCCTGCCCCGCATCGGTGGAACAAGCAACTATACGTCCCCACGTGTTGCACAGGCGACTTTGTGGTGCTCGCCGATGCGACCGCGACGTTACTCGATGGCACATTTACCGGAGCCGATTGCAGGCAGGGCCTGGGACGCGTCGTGTTTGATGGCGTGGTTCATCTTACGAAGCGGTAGCGACGAAGTCCAACATCAGGCTGACGA
>QHWL01000172.1 GCA_003222555.1 Acidobacteriota bacterium
ACCGGACGGCGTCCTCGCGGCTGGCTCGGGCCCGGCCTGACCGAGACGTGGGACACTCCAGACATCCTCGCGGAAGAAGGGTACGAATACGTCTGCGACTGGGTGCTCGACGATCAGCCCGTGGTGCTGAAAACGCGGGGAGGATCGATCGTCAGCGTCCCATATACGCAGGAGTGCAACGACGTCGCGATGATGCTGATTCAGCACCACCAGGCCTCGGAATACAAAGACCGCGCGATCGACCAGTTCGAGCAGTTGTATTCCGACGCGCACGAATCGGCACGGGTGCTGGCGCTCGTCGTGCACCCGTACATCATGGGGGCGCCGCATCGTCTCCGCTATTTCCGCGAAGCGCTGGAGCACATCTGCGCCAGCTCCGGTGTGGTGTTCTGGACGGGCGATCAGATTCTCGACTGGTATGTCGGAACTCAGGTGAAGAGGGAACCGGCGGTCCGGTGATCGCGAGAGAGGGGAGACCGAGTTGGATCTCAACCCGGTCCCCGCACGTTTCCGTCCCCCGTCTAACTTACGTGGGGCTCCGCCCCACACCCCGGCTCGGTCGCTCCCACACCCCGGCTCGGTCGCTCGCGGGGGCCCTTCGCCCCGCGCCGCTCCCTCGCGGGCGCGCTGTGCGCGCCGCCGTTATGCGGCAACGGGAACAGAATTCTCGTAAAGCGCCGCATAACGGTCTAATTGGTTGCGGTCGGCTTCGCGCCGATCGCGTTCCGAAGATCCGCCATCGTGGTCATGCGCGGGCCGTGGAGCGCCGCGATCTGGCGGACGTCCAGCTTCAGCCGCTGGATGTTGTCGTACAGATTCACTGAAAACGGATTCGGTTCGGGCGGTGGCGGCGCATTCGCGGGGCCTGGCGTATAGGCATCAGCCTCGACCAGGATCTTTTCCGCCGGGAGGTAGACGAGAACGAACGCGTCATTGTGCCCGCTACCCGCGATTGGGTGGATCTCAATCGCCCGCTTCCCGTCCGTCACGACGTGCTTGTCGGTGAACGTCTCGAACACGGCGCTCTTCTTCGACAGCGCGAGCCGGTCGGGCACGAGCGTATGCGCGGCCGCCCACGCCTGCTCGTAATACGGCCGATTCATCTGGTGTGTCACGATCGTCGCGCCCTCGTCCACGTACGTGCGGAGGCCGCCCGAATGGTCGAAGTGCGCGTGCGTGTTGATCAGGTACCGGATCGGCTTGTTCGGGATGGTTTCCTTTGCCTTGGCGATGACTGCCAGGGAGCGTTGCTCGTCCTGCGGCCCTTCGACGACCACGATGTGGTCGCGCTGGTCGATGACGACGCTGTGATGCGTGCCGCCAGTCAAGTAATAGACACCGTCCGCGAGCTTCTGCACATCTACCTTCACCCCAGGAGGCGTGAAGTTGCGCACCGCGTCCGGTACCGTGATGTCGACGGCCGGGTTCGCCTTGACCTCGGAGATGGTGATGTCCAGTACCGGATACCCGCCCATGGTCCGGACGATGTGCGCGGGGAACATGACTCCGCCGAAGTCGCGGTAGTCGGAGTAGGCCGTCTCGACGAGCGTATCGCCCAGGACCGGGTTGTCGATCCATGTTTTCACGAGCTCCACCTGGTTCTGGGCGTTGATCGTGCCGACGTATCGATTCTTCCCAGCCGTGAAGGTCACTTCCGACCCGCCGTTGGCCGGCTGGGACGTGGCGGCGTTTGCCAGGGCGGCCTTGAGGAAGCCCTGCGGCGTCGTCCAGATTTCCACCGTCCGCTCTTCGACGGCGGCGGGCTGCGCCTGCGCGACGGGCGCGGTGCCGGGCTGCGCGCCCGCCGGGACCGCCATGTTCCAGGCGTAGGTGCCGTTGATCGCTTGCACGGGTCGCTGCTCGACGGGTGCCGGACGCACCCGTCCGGGCTCGACGGTCTGCTTGCGTATCATCTCGACGCGCGCGCTCGGCGCGTCGTAGTTGATGGCGGCTTTGAAGCTGCTTACGTCGAATGGCGGCCAGGGCAGCGTGGGGCTGGGGGCCTGACCGAACTGGAACCAGCGTCCCGACCCTGAGTATTCGATCGATTTCAGGCCGGGCGCACCGAGGGTGTCAGCGGACGCCTGGAGCGTTCCCGCTGGTTGGCCGCACGCTGCGAATGCGAGCGCCAACGCGGAGAAAACGGCTGAAACTATCATTCTTCGCATGTGACCCTCCAAATACTGAAAGAACCGCTGAGCTGAGGAAGGGCGCATCTGCCACAGACCTTCTGACGCAGAGCATGGTAAACCGGTTGCGCCACAGTTTCAAAGAGAAACAAGGGGCGTTCTCGACGATCGAGAGCGAGCTCGGCGGGCACTTCGAGAGCAACGGCGACGCGAGGAGCGCCGCCGTCATTCGACGCTGGGTCGGATCTCGGGCTTCAAACCCGTCCGCCGACTTCTCGCGAGCTCTTACCTTTCCTCGCGGTAGACCTCGGCGCGACCACTTGGTCCGATGCCTTCCTTTTCGCGAATCTGCAATCCAACGGTCACGTTGATCGCGCCGTAATTGTGTTCGTTACATGCGAACTCATATAGCGGCGGCTCGATCCTCCAGTTGGGAGCTTCGTACGACCAGGGTCTCGCCCAGGTCGTCGGATCGCTGGCCGTAAACTCGTATTTGAGCGTCTTTGCGTCAGTGAGCGTGAAACGCTCGACCAGATGCAAGCCGCCGCCCGATCCGCGCCATTGTCTCTGATCGTGGAAATTGGTGGTTTCAACGATGAGGGTGTTGCCCTCGAAGCGCCCGCGCGAATCGCCCAGCCACGTTGTGATGTTTGATGGGAGATGGGGACGTCCGTCCAGAGGAATGATCCGCTCTTCGCCAATGTGCTGAATGAACAACGTGACATACCCTGGAGACTGAAAGATCTGATACTCGCGATTCAAGGCACCATGGGTCCTTGGAATTCCGTTCTCGCCCGTGATGCACCGTGTGAAGACCGGCAGCGACCGTACGTCGACGCCTTTCGCCTTTTCCGCGGCGGCTCGGGCGGCCTGCCTCTTCTGCGCGTCCGGTGTCAGGGGAGGAATTCTCCCATCGGGCGGATCGACGACCAGCGACGTGCGGCGGTTTGGCCTGATCGGACTTTGCCACAGCTGCTGACCATACTCTTTAGTGTCATAGTGAATGACAGTCGTATCGAATTCAGCGGCAAGGCCGATCTGTTTCTGGAACGCCTGAACGGCTTCCTCTACCGTGTAAAGCGCTTTCCCCTTGAGCGCAGCCGGCCGTTCCACCGGGGTATAAGAGCTGTCCAAGTAGTATCCCCGCAAGTCTGGATCGCCCCACGAAGTACGGGGCGGAGTCCAATCGGCCGCTGGCGGGGCGGTCGGGTCCCACACCAGCTTGGCGTTCGCTGTCCCGCCGGACTTGGCATTCGGAGTGTTCGCTGCGCCGGCCTGACCCTGCGCGACGAGGCATACGGGCACCACCCATAGCGCCGCAGCCATGTAAAGTGCCACTCCAACGACTAGAGGCCTGAGGGCTCGGCTGCGCATCTGAAACCTCCCATTACTTGTGCGCTCGGTCGGACATGGTCGCGGGCGCTTCGACCCACTCGAACGGCTGGTCTCGCACGCTAATTACAGGTACTTATATATGCCGGTCAAGTCACCGTTGCAACTTCCTGGCCTGCGACCTCGGGAATCTCCGGGCGGCGGCAGGTGTGTCCGAGCCGGGAGCATGTGGCAACGGAAAAACGTTGGCCGAACTCGGCGGACCTGGGTGTATAACGGTGACCGTCCGGGCAGCCAAAAATGGAAATCTGCGCGCCGGGGGTAAACCGGCACGAAGAAGAGAATGCCCGACCCGCTCGGTCCCGAGTGTCGCGCTGGGTGCTGCGAGGTATCCGGCGAAGCGCAAAAAGGGGGACAGGGTCGGTGCGCTCCAGAAATGCGGAAGTTTAAGGAGGAAGCTATGCAGCGTTTGCTCCGGGATTTCTCTCTGAGCGTAATTGGTCTCCTGATAGCCAGCGCCGTCGCCTCGGCGCAGCTGTCGACCGCGCGGCTGAGCGGCCGAGTGACCGATCAGAGTGACGCCGTGCTGCCAGGCGTCACCGTCACTGTGACGCAAACCAACACCGGGTTCACGCGAACCGACGTGACCGATGGAAACGGGGCCTACGTGATGCCGAACCTGCCGACCGGTCCGTATCGATTGGAAGTTTCGCTCTCGGGGTTCCGCACCTACGTCCAGACGGGCATCGTGCTCCAGGTTGCCGCCTCTCCGGTCATCAATGCGGTCCTGGCGGTCGGTGCACTGCAGGAGACGGTTACCGTGGAGGGGGCCGCGCCGCTCGTGGACGTGCAGAGCTCCGGCATCAGCGATGTGGTCCGCACCCAGGAAATCCTGGCGATGCCGCTCAACGGCCGGAATGCGGTCGATCTCGTGACAATCGCCGGAGCCGCCGTTCAGACCATCAGCGCGACCGCGCGCGCCTTTCCCGGAGGCAAGGGTATCTCGGTCGCCGGCGGACAGTCCTTTGGCGTGGCGTACCTGCTCGATGGGGCGATGCACAACAACCCGCAGGACAACCTGAACCTGCCGTTCCCCTTCCCGGACGCACTGCAGGAGTTCAGCGTCGCCACCAGTGGTTTGAACGCCCAGAACGGCATGCACTCGGGCGCCGCCGTCAACGCCGTGACGAAGTCGGGCACGAACCGCTTCTCCGGGAATGCGTTCGAGTTCCTCCGCGACCGGCGGTTCAACGCCGTGAACCCCTTCGCGCAGGTGGGGGCGGACGGTCAGCGGGTGGATGATGGGCTGCAGCGCAATCAGTTCGGCGGAACCCTGGGCGGACCGCTCGTCCGCGACAAGCTCTTCTTCTTCGGCGCTTACCAGGGCACCATCGTCCGCCAGCAGCCGGCCGCGAACATCGCCTGGGTGCCGACGCCCGCGATGCTTGCCGGTGACTTCACCGCGTTCGCGTCACCCGCATGCAACGGCGGTCGACAGTTCAACTTGACGGGAGGGTTCGCGAACAACCGGATCGATCCCGCGCGATTCAGTCGAGCCGCGCTCAATCTCGTCAAGTACCTTCCCAGCACGACCGATCCGTGCGGCCAGGTGACGTACAAGATGGGCAACGACAGCAACGAGGGGCAGTTCGTGGGGAGGGTCGATTACCAGCGGACCGCCAACGATACGATCTTCGGGCGTTACATGGCCACTTCGTACGCCAAATCAATTCCTATGAGGCCAGGGGACACCGTGCTGAGCCTGTATGACGCCACGAACAACAGAAACGAGTCAGGCCTCGACGATCTGGCTCAGTCGCTGGTCGTCGGCAACAATCGCGTGTTCGGCTCCAAAACGGTCAACTCGCTTCGGTTTGGGTTCAATCGAGTCGCCGTCAGGCGCCTCGCGCCCGAGACATTCGACCCATACGACCTGGGCTCCAACGTGTACAGCTACCAACCCCACGTCATGGTGGTGATTGTCTCGGGCAACGGGTTCCAAGCCAATAATCCTGGCCCGAGTCGGTTCATGACGAACGCCTCCCAGCTGAGCGACGACCTGACGCTGGTGCGGGGCAAGCACGAGCTGTCGGTCGGTGGGAACGTGGCCTACTGGAAGTATAGCTTTCAGTCACACGCGCGCTCCGGCGGCAACTGGAACTTCACCGGCCAGTTGACCGGTCTGGGGATGGCCGACTTCCTCTTGGGGAGGGTCGGCCGATTGGAGCACGGCGGACCCGCCATACTGCCGATGGATCAGTGGTACATGGGAACGTATGCCCAGGACACCTGGAGAGCGACAAGCCGGATGACCATCAATGCGGGTCTGCGCTGGGAGCCCTACTTCGGGCAGAACGTCCTGAACGGTGCCGTCTACAACTACAGCCCTGACAACTTCCGCAATAACGTCAAGAGCACCGTGTTCAAGAACGCGCCGGCCGGTCTCATTTATCCCGGCGATCCCGGTTTTCCGCCGGGCAGGACGGGCCTGAACAAACAGTGGTGGAATCTGTCGCCGCGCGTCGGGATTGGCTGGGACGTGAGCGGGAACGGCCGCATGGCGGTTCGCGCCTCCTACGGGCTCACCTACGATTTCCCGAACGCGGAATACCAGTTGATCAACGCGAATTCGCCCCCGTTTGGCAACCGCACCCTGGTGGAAGATCCCCCTGGTGGATTCGACAATCCTTACCTTGGTTCGGGGATCCAACACCCGATTATTACCAGCCCGGATACGGTGTTCATTCCCTTTGGCGCGTTCGGTGCTGTGGACCCCGACCTCAACTCCCCCCGCGTTCAGCAATGGAACGTGACCGTCGAACGGCAGATTGGAGCGGCCTGGCAAGCATCGGCGAGCTATCTGGGCAGCTACACGGATCGGCTGTGGAACCAGGTGGCGATCAATCCCGGCGTCTTCCTGGGGCTGGGCCCCTGCACGCTCAACGGGGTCTTCTACGCCACCTGCACCAACAACGGCAATCTGAACGAGCGGCGCGTGTTCTCGTTGTCCAGGGAGAATCCGGCAGCGGCGGCTCTCATCGGAAATATGGATATCCACAACGATATCGGCACGCAGGATTATCGCGGGCTGAAGCTGTCGTTTCAGCGTCGCGCCACCAGCGGCGTGAGCCTCAGTGGGAACTACACCTTGTCCCGCTGCTTCGGAGATCCCGCCTTCCAGACGGGTGGATTCCCTCAAATTGCCAACGGCTACACCAACCCCAACGATCCAGCGTTCGATCGCGGCCCGTGCGACCAGGATCGGTCTCGGCGGGGGCGCAAATGCCTCAGTTTTCAAGCCGCGTGTGGCGCGCGGTGGCCTCGAACTTGAGGGTGGGAGGCATCGTCAGCGTGCTCTCGGGCCAGCCGGTCAATGTGATCGCCGGGCAGGACCGCGCGTTCACCGGGATCCAGAATCAGCGGGTCAACCAGGTGCTCGACAACCCATACGGTGACAAGACGCTGAACAACTGGCTGAACCCGGCCGCATTCGCACAACCCCCGCCGGGCACGCTGGGCAATTTCCGCCGCAACAGCGTGAGAGCGCCGGGGTTCTGGTCGATCGACATGGCGCTGTCGAGGGTCATCCGCTCTGGCGGCAGCCGCAGCCTCGAGCTCCGCGTGGAGGCGTTCAACCTGCTCAACACGTTCAACTGGGGCCCTCCCACGCTGATAAATGCCGACAGGACCCATACGAACTTCAACTCGGGCGCGTTCGGCCGGATCACAAACATGGCCGGTGAGCCGCGCATCATGCAATTTGGCATCAAGTACGGCTTCTAGGAGAAGCTCGAAGTGCAAAGTCCAAAGCGCTTTTCACTCGAGCTTCGAGCTTGGAGACTGTTATGAAGCGCTCGCTCCGGGATTTCTCTATGAGCGTGATTGGTCTGCTGATAACCAGCGCGGCCGCCTCGGCGCAGCTGTCGACCGCGCGGCTGAACGGCCGAGTGACCGATCAGAGTGACGCCGTGCTGCCGGGAGTCACCGTCACTGTGACGCAGACCGACACGGGGTTCACCCGAAGCGAGGTGACGAATGCGGACGGGTCGTACGTGCTGTCCAACCTGCCGACCGGTCCCTACCGATTGGAAGTATCGCTCGCGGGGTTTCGCACCTACGCCCAAACGGGCATCGTGCTTCAGGTCGCCGGCNNNNGATCAACGTAGTCCTGTCGCTCGGCGCGGTCGAGGAGACGGTCACCGTTGAAGGGGCCGCGCCGCTCGTGGACGTGCAGAGCGCGGGCGTGAGCGAGGTGGTCCGGACGCAGGAAATCCTGGCGCTGCCGCTCAACGGGCGCAACGCGGCCGATCTCGTCTCCATTGCCGGAGCAGCCGTCCGGACGGGCGAAGCGAACACCCGGAGCATGGCTGGCGGGGTCGCCTACTCGGTCGCCGGCGGGCAGTCCTTCGGCGTCGCGTTCCTGCTCGACGGAGCCATGCACAACGATCCGCAGAACAACCTGAACCTGCCGCTCCCCTTTCCGGATGCGCTGCAGGAATTCCGGGTGGCCACGAGCGGCCTGACCGCCGAAAACGGAATGCACTCGGGCGCCTCGGTCAACGCCGTGACGAAGTCGGGCACCAACCGCTTTACTGGAAATGTGTTCGAGTTTCTCCGAGACCACCGGTTCAACGCCACCAATCCGTTTGCCCTGAAAAAGCCGGATGGCACGCGGCAGGATGATGGGCTGGTACGCAACCAGTTCGGCGGGACGCTGGGCGGACCGCTTGTGCAGAACAGGCTCTTTTTCTTCGGTGCCTACCAGGGCACCATTGTCCGCCAAACGCCGGCCGCGAACATCACTTACGTTCCCTCAGCCGCGATGCTGGCCGGCGACTTCACGGCGTTCGCCTCACCCGCGTGCAACGGCGGCCGCCAGGTCACGTTGCGGGGGGGATTCGTGAACAACCAGATCGATCCCGCCCGGTTCAGTCCGGCCGCGCTGAACCTCGTTAAGCGGCTGCCCGCCACGACCGATCCGTGCGGCCAAATTACGTACACCTCGACCGATGACAGCACCGAGGGGCAGGCCGTGGGCAGGATCGACTATCAATTGACCGCCAATCATTCCGTGTTCGGGCGTTACATGGCCACGTCTGTGAAGAACCCGTCGCCCCTGACCCGGTCGGACAACATCCTGAGCCTCTATAACACCTCCCGGCTGGCAGGCGTTCCTGGCTTGGACAAGCTGGCCCAATCCTTTGCTGCCGGCGATACGCTCGTCTTCGGCCCAAAAACGGTCAACTCGCTTCGGTTTGCGTTCAATCGAACAGCCATCACTCGCCTCGACACACCGGTTTTCGATCCGTATGCTTTGAAATCCAACGTGTACAGTTACGACCCTGGGGCGATGGTCGTGGCTGTTACGGGTGGGTTCAACATTGCGAATCCGGGCGGTGGTCTGTTCATAACCAATTCATCGCAGTTGAGCGACGACCTCACGATGGTGCGGGGGAACCACGAGTTGGCCTTCGGCGCGAACGTGGCCTACTGGACGCACTACTTCTTTTCACACGCACGTTCCGGCGGCGACTGGCTGTTCTCCGGCCAGTTGACTGGCTTGGGGTTGGCGGACCTCATGCTGGGGCGGGTCGGCAGATTGGAGCACGGCGGACCCGCGATACTGCCGATGAACCAGTGGTACCTGGGAACGTATGTCCAGGACACCTGGAGAGCGACGAGCCGGATGACCGTCAATATGGGTTTTCGCTGGGAGCCCTACTTTGGGGCGAACGTCTTGAATAACGCCGTCTACAACTTCAGCCTCGACAACTTCCGAAAAGGTATCAAGACCACCGTGTTCAAGAACGCGCCGGCCGGTCTCATTTACCCCGGCGACGCCGGCTTCCCCCCAGGCAAGACGGGCCTGAACACGCAGTGGTGGAATCTGTCGCCACGCGTGGGCGTCGCCTGGGATCTGGCCGGAAATGGGCGTACGGCGCTTCGCTCCGCCTACGGGATCGCCTATGATTTCCCGACCGCGGAATACCAGTTAATCAACGCGAATTCGCCCCCGTTTGGCAACCGCTCGCTGGTGGAAGATCCTCCGGGTGGTTTCGACAATCCCTACGCCCACCTTGGTGGGGATCCACACCCGTTTATTACCGGCCCCGATACGCCGTTCATTCCTTTCGGAGCGTATGGCGCGACGTCCCCTGACATCAACTCGCCCCGTATCCAGCAATGGAACGTGACCTTCGAACGGCAGATTGGGAAAGTGTGGCAGGCGTCGGTGAGCTATCTGGGCAGCTACACGGACCGCTTGTGGGGCCAGGTGGCGATCAATCCTGGTGTCTTCCTGGGGCTCGGCCCCTGCACGCTCAACGGGGTGTTCTACGCCACGTGCTCGACCGCCGGCAATTTGAACCAGCGGCGCGTGTTCTCGTTGTCGGGGGAGAATCCGGCGGCGGCGGGCCTCATCGGAAATATGGACATGCACACCGATATCGGCACGCAGAGCTATCGTGGCCTGAGGCTGTCGTTTCTGCGTCGCGCCGCCAGCGGCGTCAGCCTCAATGGGAACTACACCTGGTCCCGCTGCTTCGGCAGTGCGACCACTCCGGGTGGCGGCTTCCCTCAAATTGCCAACGGTTACACGAACCCCAGCGACCCGTCGTTCGATAACGGCCATTGCGAGCAGGATCGGACCCACATCGGCAGCTTTACGGCGGGGGCGCAAACGCCGCAGTTTGCCAGCCCCGCGCTGCGCGCTTTCGCCTCGGACTGGAGGGTGTCGGGCATCCTCAGCGCGACTTCTGGCAGCTGGCTCAACATCATCAACGGCCGCGACAACGCACTGACTGGGATACAACAGCAGCGCGTCAATCAGATATCCGATGATGTGTATGGCGATAAGAGCGTGAACCGCTACTTGAACCCGGCCGCCTTCGCGCAAACGGCGCCAGGCACTCTGGGCAGTTATGTCCGTAACAGCATCAAGGGCCCCGCATTTTGGACGATCGACGCGGCCCTGTCGAGACAGGTCTCCGTTGGCGGCGCTCGCAGCATGGAGTTCCGACTGGAGGCGTTCAACCTTCTCAACACCTTCAATATGGGTAATCCGGTGACGAACTTCAATGCAGGCAACTTCGGCCGGATCATAGCGATGGCCGGCGCGCCGCGGATCATGCAGTTTGGCGTCAAGTACGGCTTCTAGGCGGCCTCCGCGGTCTCTGCGTTGAGCGTGATTTCTTCACCACGCGGCCCGCGGCATGGCTGAACCCGCAGGGGCGAATTGGTACTAACCCGCTCGGGAACGTCAGATTGTCCGGAGATAACTTGGTTCTACCGCCTCTGCTCTTGCAGACCATCGAAGAGAGCGGCCTCAGTACATGGCTGCGCGAGTCCGAGTCGCCGTTTGCATTCTATTTCGTTCTCCTCTTTCACACGTTCGGTCTGGCGCTGCTGGTCGGTGCCAATGCGGTGATCGACTTGCGGCTTCTTGGGATCGAACGCGATATCCCTCTCGCGCCGCTCAAACGCCTGTTCGGCATCATGTGGTTGGGCTTCGCGATAAACGCCGTGTCAGGCGTGTTGCTGTTGATCGCCTATCCCACAAAAGCTCTCACGAACCCGGTCTTTTACACGAAATTGATGCTCATCGGGCTCGCCGCGTGGGTCATGACGAAACTCGAGAGCCGCGTATTCAACGACTCCACCTTGGACGAGGCAGCGATGATGGGGCAGGGTCGGAGGCTGGCGAAGTGGTCGCTGGTCTTGTGGGTCGGAGTCATTACGGCAGGCCGGCTGCTCGCCTACACATACAAATATCTGACGTTTCCGTCTTGAGAGTTGGCATGCTTCAGGAGCCCTTCAAAGCGTGTGAAAAAATGCGACGTTTGAACGCAGAGCTCGCAGAGCCCGCAGAGAAATCTTTAGGCATTTCGTCTCGGCGGCCTCGGCGTTGATCGTGATTTGTTCACAATCTCTTCAGGAGTCCCTCATGAATTTGGCGCACCTCCACCTGATACTGAATCATTTTCCCTTCATCGGAACGGTCGTTGGCCTTGGCCTCTTCGTTGTTTCTTTTGCTGGGAACAACGACGACCTGAAGCCAGCGAGCCTCATGGTTCTCGCTGCCGCGGCTTTCTTGGCGCTTCC
>QHWL01000767.1 GCA_003222555.1 Acidobacteriota bacterium
TTCGCTCCACCAGCTCCTGTAGCGGAAGATTCCGCTCGCGAAGACACAACTCCGCTTCCGTACGGTTCACGCTGTAGTAATCGGCGCCGGCATACCGGGTCGGCAGATTGTACCCATAGTTGCTGGAGTTCACCTGCGCCATCGCGCCGACAAACGATCGTCGCCGTTGGGCGATGTGTCCGTTGATGCTTTTCGCGTCCAGCAGCCCGTGCCCGAAGTCGGCGATGAGCACGAGATCGTAGGCGTCGAAATCGGGAAGCGGGTCGCGCTGCACATCCTTAAGGTCGGGGCTTTTGGACTCGAACAGCCGGTAGCCGTTGTCGCGGTCGACGAACCTGGTCTTCACCAGCGAGTTTTCGGCGAGGAGAGTCACGGTGACGTTGGACGGGAGCGGGGAGGTGAGTCCGTTCGTGAAGCAGTGCACCTCTTTGACGAAACTGGCAAGGTGCAGCGCGCCGCCGCCGGTGCCGCCGATCTGCCGGCTCCTCGCCGTTTCCAGCCCTGCCACGCACCGCGACTTTTGCGAGAGGGTGGTCACGGTGACGTCGACCCACTCGTCGATGATCGTCTCGCCGAGCAGGCACACGCGGAGCCCGCTCGCGCCCGCCACGAAACCCTTCAATTGCTCGAGCGTGAAGCCCAGCTTCGACAGATCCCGAAACAGCACGCGATCGTTCCGCAGGAGCGGGTTGTCCTGCGACGCCTCGGAGGAGGCCAGCAGGAAATGCGAGAGCTTGGTCGACGAGAATGTCTCCCCCTTCGTGAAATGAAGGCGGCCCCCGTAGCGTTCGACGAGATCTTTTTCCCGGAAAATGTTCGCTGTCTGGTCCAGCATCAGGTGCGAGTACTCTGCGCCCTTCACGTAGACGTCGGGATGGAGCGCTTCGATCGCCATGATTGCCGATGGCTCGTCGATAATGGCTCGTCGATAATCGCGACATAATCCACGATTTCGAGCGCCGCGAGCTGTCGCGCGCGATACTCCTCGGTGAAGGAGACGGACCGTTTCTTCGTGATGTGCTGGTCGGCGGTGATGGTCACCACCAGCACGTCGCCAAGCGAGCGCGCGTCCTCGAAGTGAATGAGGTGTCCCATGTGGACGAGGTCGAAGGCCCCGTGACAGAGCACGATGGTCTTCTCGCGCAAGCGTTCCCGGAGGGCAGTCAATTGCGCGGCGGAGACAATCTTGTGCTGCTGCCGGAATGGATCGTGCGACGACTCGATCATCTCCCCGGCACTGGGGCGCTCGGCCGCTCCGGCGTGGACGTCCGCTCGAGCCCGTACAGGAGCCTGACCGTGCGCGCAACGTCGATGAGGTTTTTCAGGCGGAACGCCTTGCTCTGGCCCTTCTTTCGCTCGATCAGGTCCATCGGCACTTCGAGGAATGTCTTCGCGAGGCGCAGGCTCTTGACGAGGACCTCCGCCTGAAATCCGTAGCCGCTCGACTCAATCCGCAAGCTCTTGAGGACCGCCGCCCGGTGAATCTGGAGACCGTTGTAGTACTGCAGCCGCCGATCGGTGATGAGGTTGACCAGAAGCGTGAATGCTTTCGAGATCGCCGTGCGCCTCCAGGACCGAGATCGCGCCATCCGGCGCGTGTAACCGATGATGACGTCGGCTTCGCCGACGTGGCTGAAGAATTCGCCAAGGGTTTCCCGTCCCCATGCGTTGTCGCCGTGAACCATGACAATGTGTTCGAGGGAGGCCGCTTCCACCCCCCGCCGGTACGACCACCCAAACCCCATGTTCCGCTCGTTGATCACCACCAGCGCCGCCGTCCCATCCGTGCTTCCGTCATCAATCACCAGGACTTCGTAGGTGAGGGTCAACGGCTGCAGCGCCCCTGTGACGTTGTCGAGCGTCTGGAGAATGTTGTCGCATTCACAGTACGCGGGGATGATGACAGAGAGCGCGCGCGGGCCTGGAGTGGTACTGCTGAGGTGGCCTGGCATCAATTTCGGCGCGATTGTACGCGGAAAGGCCTGAAATCGTACCATTTGTTCATCAAGAAGTCATCAGGGCTTCGCTCGCCCAAAGGACCATTAGACTTGCGCAACGAGAAATGGCACCACACCGACTAGGAAGCAGCCCCAGCGAGATCGTTCTGCATCTCTCCGAGGATCGCCGATTTGTCACGCTCGCAATCGGCGGCCGAGGATGCCAGTTGTGCATCGAAGGCTGCAACCACAGAGGCTGCCACCGGGTCGTTCTGAAGTGCGGCGCGTAACGCCGTTTCGGCGGTGTCGATGGCGGCATCCCGAACAGCTTGCGCGGCCGCGATGACATCGTCCGATCGTGTCCTTGCGTGCTGTAGCGACCGGTTAAAGGCGTTGAACGTCGCGTCGGCTGTCTGTTGATAGATCTTGTAGTCGGCCTGCTTGGCCTCCTGGTATTTCTTGTTCGCCGAGCCGACGGCTACCTCGTGTGCGATGCGAACCCGTTCGGGTGCGTTGACGGGACCGATGCTGCCCTGTCGAAGCGCGTCCTGATAGACTCGATCCGCGGCGGCCACGTCGCCGCG
The DNA here is from genome assembly GCA_003222555.1 of Acidobacteriota bacterium. Lineage (GTDB taxonomy): Bacteria > Acidobacteriota > Vicinamibacteria > Vicinamibacterales > CAVVIG01 > JAHFUJ01. The sequence goes on from QHWL01000767.1 coordinate 2,522, forward strand.
CAGCGTTGCCAGAGCGTCATCGTCTGCCTGACGCCAAGCGCTCAGCCCGTCGTCCTCGGCCTGTTGCCGTGCGGCTGCTGCCTGAGCTTCCGCAGTTGCCAGATCGATGCCTGCTTTGCGACGCGCATTGTCGAACTCGTCGGAGGCTTTCAGCAGCGCGACGGTGTGTTTGGTGACGGCCTCGCGCGCATGGGGGATGCCGTCGAGAGCCGCGGCTTTCTGGCGGAGGATCTCGCGCTCGCGAGCCTCACATCGACCTATCGCCTGGTCGAGCGCGACGTTTGCGCGCTCGACGATTTCTTTGTAGGTGGCCATGCTCGAAGGGATTTTACGCACCAGCGGCGTACATGGCGGACGCCCGCATCAAATAGTGTGCAGGTTCACGACGTCCGCGGGGTGACGTGATGCT
>QHWL01000206.1 GCA_003222555.1 Acidobacteriota bacterium
TTGACGCCCGCATCGTGAGCGGCCGCGGCGAGGGCCGGCCGATCCGGTCCCTCGCCGACGATCACGAGTCTCGCGTCGGTGACCGACAGGCGCACCATAGCCATCGCCTGGATCAGGCGGTCGACGCCCTTCCGGGGCTCCAGCCGGCCCACGAACAGCACGTGACGACCGTTCTCTGGCATGTCGACGGGTCGCACCGTTGCCGTTCGGAATCGATTCACGTCGACCCCATTTGGCACGATCTCGTAGTCGCCAGGAAAGTGTTGCGCGATGGTGCGCCGCGCAGCGTCGGAGACGGCCAGGCGGACGCGGATGCGCCGCATCAATGGCGCGAGCAGTCGGCCGTACCGGCGATACCATCGGTGTCCGTGCTCGCGGTGTGTGTGAAACGTTGCGACCACTGGGACTGCGGACTGCTGGAGGACAAACCATGGCACCAACGGCATGAGCGGCTCGTGCATGTGCAGCACGTCGAATCGCCGCGTGCGAAACAGGTCGGCGACGCGCCGCCAGGAACGCGGATCGAGACAAAAGCCCGTTTCGGTGCCGCCGATGACGAGTGACACTGCGCGGCCGAGCGTCAACTCGTCGTCGCAGAGAGGCGCCGATGAGGCGCCGAACACATCGACGTGATGTCCGAGCTGCCGAAGCGCACGGGCCTGGGCCCGAATGTGCGAGTTCACGCCACCGGTGCGGCCCAGATCGTAGGGAGCGCACACGCCGATGCGGAGCGGGCGGACGGGCCCGACGTCGGTCATGCGCCCGAGTGGGCGCGCGAGCGGCGCAGCAGATCGTGCAACGCAGGGCTGAAGCCGCGTTCGACCGTCGCGTGGTAAGCCGCATCCGGCGCCAACGTCGCGGCCAGCAGCCGGTGCACCCGGCCGAGGTTGTGGTACGGGAGCGATGGAATCCAGTGATGGAGCGCGTGATACCGCAGCCCCACTGGCGCAACGAGCACGCGGCCCGCATCCGCGAGTCGAGTCAGCCGACCGCCTGTGAACGCGATCGTACACGAATCGAGAAGTTGCTCGGTCATCGACAACTCGCCCGAATCGCGATCATACCGGTGGGCGGCCAGTGTGCGTACGGCGTTGATGCCGGACGCGGCGGCACTGGCGACGAACCAGCAAAAAAAGACCGCCGGCGGCACGATGCCAATCCACCAAAGCCCGACCGACGCCCAGACCACCCCGAACGCGGCCGTTTCCTGCACGCGACCGGCGAGCCCGATCGGCCCACGCCGGACGTAGCGAGGATTGATGACGAGCGCCGAGTATCTTTCCGAGATCGGTCGGCGCAGCGCCGGAACCACCCACGACAGCGGGGCCAGGATGCCGAATCGAACCGCGAACGCGACGGGCGCGACCAGTGCGGCCATTGCGCATCCGATGATGAGGACCGGCGGCCGGCGACCGAACGGTACGTATTCCGGATCGGCCTCCGTGCCGTAGCACCGGTGGCGATGGTGATCCGTGTGCACGCCCTCGTACAGGAACGATGGGATCAGCAGAGGCACTCCGATGAGCACGTTCCACACGAGTGTGAAGGCCGGGACATCCCGCCGTGCGCGGTGCGTGATCTCGTGGATAAAGAGCACGGCACGGTACAGCGCGAAGATAGTGATCGGCAATAACGCGATGCGATGCCAACGAGTCGCTGCGACGGCGATCGCGAATGCCGACCAGCCGACGGCCGCCGACAAGAGCAGATCGGTCCAGTACATGGCACGGGAGGGCCGAAACCACTCAGCGGGAATCGCGTGGATCGCCTCGTCAATCGCGCGGGACGTCCGGGCGGACTCGAATGCAGGAAGTGGTGACACAGAGCGCGTCGATCGTACCACAGCCCGCACGATAACGACGCTTCCGACGGGTCGTCATCGCGAATTGTTTCAGGCATTCCTCCCCATTTGATCGGACGAAGTGTTCCGCGTGTGACCAACACGGTGTAGTACGTGACCAGCCCGCTCCGGGCGAACCTCGAGCTGATTGACAGCCCTGCTGCCGAGTGTAATACTTATTTGTATTACGGAGGGGGTTCCGATGCCGATGACCGTCCGGTTGAGCGCGAGAACGGAACGCGCCGTGAACGCCCTGGCGCGTCGCCGCCGCCAGACGCGATCGGATGTCGTCCGCGACGCGCTGGAGCATTACACCGCCACCAACGGCGGCGACGCCGACCGGCAGGGACGCCCGTATGACGCATGGCTCGACGTCATCGGCGTGGTCAGCGCTGGCGCGCGCGATCGAGGGCGAACGACGGGAGAACAGTTCACCGCAATCGTTCGCGAGAAGGCCCGTGCGCGGCGTGCTCGTTGACGCCGGCCCGCTGGTCGCGCTTCTCGACCAGAGCGATTTTCAGCACGCGGCCAGCGTGGCGGCCCTCAGAACGCTCCGCGATCCGCTGGTCACGGTCTGGCCCGCCTTCACCGAAGCCATGTATCTGCTGGCGTCGGCGTGGCGCGGTCAGAAGGCCCTGTGGAGCCGTGTGGAAACCGGGGCGCTGACGCTGGCGCCGCTCGACGAAGGCGATGCGCCGCGCATGCGCGAGTTGATGGAGAAGTATCGCGACCTGCCGATGGACCTCGCGGACGCGGCGTTGGTCCGGGTCGCCGAGCGCGAAGATCTCACCCGCATCTTCACGCTCGATCGGCGGCACTTCTCGGTGTACCGTCCGGGACGCCGCCGCCGATTTTCGATCCTGCCGGAGTAAGCGACCAAATCGCAGGATATGCAGGAGGACCGTGTGGTTGTCGTTCGCCAAAACAGAGTCGGGTTGACCAGTCCCTCCTGTTGAAGGTGAAGGGTGCAGATATCCGGCCGCGCTCCTTTCGGTCGTGAGGTCGGCGAACCTTGGGGGTCACCGCTGGCGCGAATATTTGTAGGGACCAGATATGTGAGTCACCACGAGGTCCGTTGCCATACCCTTGTCATCGACAATGAACTCGTAACCAAGTCCCAGGCCTTCGAACACCGTCTGCGATAGCGCCACCAGCGGCCGCGCCGCGTCCTCGTCCAGGCCCACGGCGCCAAGGCCCCCCTCGACGGGCTCGCCGACGATCTTCGCGGTCAACTGGCCGCCGGAGAGCCACACTTCGTACGCCCGTTTTTTCCCCCCGTATGTCCCCGTGTAGACGCCGACGTACCGTGCCAGCACCTCCGGCGGCACCGATACTGCGCGACCTGCGGCGTCCGAGAGGCTGCCCGCCCAGTTGGCGCTGCTGTATTCGCAGATCTGCTCGAGCATTTCCGTATCGGCGGCGAGTGCCATGTCCGCCGTAAACCTCCAGGGCTTTGCGAACGCGCCCGGATCGGTGAAGGTCACCTCGACGTGCAGGTGGCCGAAGTCGAGGCGCCGGTAGCGTTCCGTTGTCCGCAGCGCCTCGGTATGCGACACGCCATAGCGGCTCACCCACGTTTTGTCGTTGAACCCGTTACTGTCGACGACCAGTGTGTCGCCGTCCCAGCGTCCCACGGAGTACCCCATCCAGCTCGGCGCTGCGTTGGCTTCCAGCTCGCGACCGTCCATGTGGATGACACGATGGGTCAGGTCGTCATTCAAGATTGCGATGGTGGTCGGCGTCTGGAGGATGCGCTTCCAGCCGCCAAACCTCTCCGCCTCGGGCCCGCTTGGCCGACATTGATAATAGGGACGCCCCTTGTAATATTCCTGCTGATGCTGCCGGGAACGCTCCAATACCCACGGCTGCAAGTTGGCGGGATCGGGACGGGCGACGACGGGCCGCGCGTCCCATACACCTGTCAAATCAGGCTTCCCGTCGGGCCCGCGCGGCGCGGGCGCGGTGAGGTTCGGCTTCCCGTCTGCCTTGCGCGGGATACCGGGCCAGGAACGATCCAGCCATTGGGCATCCGCGGGCATTACGCCCGCGATGAGAACGAGCACCGCGAGAACCGGCCTCATACATACCTCTGATTTCTCGTGCGGACGACCACGGGCGCCGCACAATGCCGGATGGTAACACGTCGCCGTGGCGGTGGAGTAGGCGTTCACACTTGCGACCAACAGTGCCGATCACCACGCGCGGATCAGCCAGTAGCGGAAAGCGTCGCTAACAGTCAGCCACAAAAAGGACCTGTGTTTTCAACCACTTCCAGCAGAGGATGATTTCACTGTCGAACCAGTACACTCCGGAGGTGTCGGACCTTCGCCGTGGGCACGGCGGCGAGGTTCTCGGCCATTGTCACCCGTGATAAGGTCTTCTTTGGACCGTCAGACTGGCGATCGCGGCTTTCGAGCGCATGGATCTTCCGGTTCGAAAAGTTGGGTTGCCGACTTTACAAACTGGCTAACGTCACTATCGAAGTGACAGGCTGCAAGTGGGCGCGCTCTCTGCAGACAGAAAGGACGAAGACCAAATGCTATCCATGCGAACAGTGATGATGACCGCAGTGGTGGTGGTGGCGTTTTGTATGGGGTGGCTGGCCAAAACCAGCGCGCAGCAGAAGGCGCCTGGTCCGCTCATCACGTATTTCAGTCACGAGAAAGTGGACGCATCTTTCGCGCAAGCACTCGCCTCAACAGGCACTAGGGACCTGTTCGCCCGCAAGGATCGACAAGGCCGCACGTGGGCCATTCACTCCAACAGCCGCGGCAAAGCCGACGAAGGCAAGCCGCATTCACATGAGGATTGGACGGGCGTAGTCGTGATCATGAGCGGCGGGGCAACGTTTATCACGCCGGGGACCGCGTCAACCGGCCAAGGAGCAAGAGAAACGCCGGAGGGCGGCCGGTTGATTGGATCCGGCGAGTCGCACCGCGTCGGCAAGGGAGACGTGGTGATCATTCCTCCGGGCGCGCCGCATATGTACAAGAACATTGAGGAGCCGTTCCGGTATTTGGTGCTGCAGACGCCGTAGCTAAAGGGGCAAGCGGAAATCCGAATAATCGTCGCGGTCCATGGCAGTCGCCTGTGCTCCGCAAAAATTCCGCGCGGAACGGAATCAGTTTCCGCCAGCCTGTGGCGGTGACTGTGGAGATCGGGTAGAATCCATCGGGATTTGACGGTCGAAGCGGAAATGTCGACTGGAGGCTCGCCGGAGACTATCACGGCCAATCGTCCGGCCGAAGCCCATCGGGAATCGGACTCAAGCGAGCGACGTGAGGGAAAGAAGAAATTGTGAAGCCGCGCATCGTCACCATCGTCGTGGGCATTGCGTGTCTTGCGCTCGGGGCCACCATTCAGCGTGCGTACGACACCTGGCAATCGACGGCATCGCAGTCTGCCAAGGCAGTACCGACGCCGGATTCGGCTATCAAGGCGGCCGCGCCTATCTGGACGGCACTCTCCGTCGACCGTTCGAAGGTTAACTACTCGAACCAGCCATTGTGGGCGTGGGGAGTAACCGAGCCTCCGGGGCCCGATGAAAAACAGGCGGTACAGGGCGCCCCGGGCACGCCGGCAAACAATCGAAACGCGAACCTCACGCCGGAGGAGCTGAATCGGAAGCGGCGCGCCCACGGCAGCAATCTGGAGTTTTCCTTCGCTGAGATCCGCAACGTCGATAACCCGAGCGGTGGTGGGACCGTGGTCGATTGGTACCCGGACGATCATCCGAACCCGATGCCGGACGTCGTCAGGCACGGCCCGGCGGCACTCGGGACGACTGGCCGCGCCTGCGGAACCTGCCACCTGTCAGACGGGAGTGGTCGCCCGGAAAATGCGTCACCGGCCGGACTGCCGGTCGGATACATTCTCCGCCAGCTGAACGATTTCAAGCACGACCTCCGCCACAGCTCCGACGCGCGCAAGGCGAACACGAACACAATGACCATGCTGGCGAAGGCGATGTCCGACGAAGAGATGAAGCAGGCGGCCGAATATTTCGCCTCGGTCAGGTGGCGCCCACATGTGCGGGTCGTGGAAACCAATGTCGTGCCGAAAACTCAGATTCAAGGCGAGCTGTTCATTCCGACGGGGGAAGCGGGGGCCGAGCCCATCGGGAATCGGATCATCGAGGTGCCAACGGATGTGGAGGAGAACCAGGTACTTCGCAGTTCGCACGGCACCTGGATCGCATACGTGCCTGTCGGCTCGATCAGGAAGGGGAGGGAGCTGGTCACGAACGGCGGCATGAAGATCGTGAACGGTCAGATCGTCCAGGGGAAGACGACGGCATGCGGCACATGCCATGGAGTGGATCTGATGGGGGTCGCTCCCGATGTGCCGCCGCTCGCCGGGCGGTCTCCAAGCTATCTCGCGCGGCAGATCTTCGACATCCAGCAGAGTGTGCGCAACGGCTCGAATTCCAACGTGACACTGATGAGGATGGTAGTCGACAAGTTGACGGCCGAAGACATCATCAACATCACCGCGTATCTCTCGTCGCGGCCCGTTTCCCCTCCAGCGAGCAGCCAGCTCTTGACCCGCCGGTGAGCCTCGAACTTACCCTCACAAAATAGTGATCGGCCTGATACTATGGCTTCGCCGCTGGCGATCGCCACCCCTCGCCGATTCCGCCACTGGATCGGCCGGGTCGAATGCGTCTCACGCTGGCGTTTCTGAAGGAACAGCAGAATCAACAGGAGAAGCCGATGATGAGTCATCGAGGCTTTGTTTTGGTGGCGATGCTGGCGCTAGTCACCGCCGTGTGGCTGGCCGTGGCACTCGTCGGTGCACAGGCCCCGGCGGCGACACCCTACACTCCGCCCACGTCAGCGTATAACGCTCCTCGCACCCCGTGGGGCGACCCGGACCTGATGGGTGTCTGGGACTACCAGTCGGTGATCCACATGCAGCGGCCAGACGACCTGGCCGGCAAAGCGAGGTTCACAGACGCGGAATATGAAGCGTGGGCGAAGGCCAACGCGCCCAACCGAGACACGGACACCAGTCAAGGCGTCGGTGCGTACAACGAGTTCTGGAATGCACGAAACTTCCTCAAGAACTACAATACCTCGCTGATTGTCGACCCGCCCGACGGCAGATATCCCGCGTTGACGCCCGAAGCGGAGAAGAGACGCAAGGAAATTGTCGCGAAAGCGCGTGAAGTGGCGTCATGGGAGGACTACCACGCGCTCGAGCGATGCATCGCCTCTCAAACGCCGAACGCGCCTCAAGCGTACAACAGCGGCACCTACATCATGCAGTCGCCCGGATGGGTGCTGATTGTCCGTGAGCGGTTGGACACACGCCTCATCCCGCTCGACGGGCGCCCGCACATCGGCCAGAACATCCGCCACTGGAATGGAGATCCCATCGGCCACTGGGAAGGCAGCACGCTCGTCGTCGACAGCACGAATTTCACCGATAAGCAGCGAGGGGGCGGTGGCTCCGGGGCGAGCGTTCCGTTGGGGATTCCCTTCGGGAACTTTCATCTAACCGAGCACTTCGTGCCCGTCAGCCACAATCGAATCGAGTACTACGCCACCATCGACGACCCTACGACGTGGACCAGACCCTGGACGTTCAATCTCCCGTGGGAGAGGGATGACGATTACAGGATTTTCGAATATGCGTGCCACGAGGGGAACCTCGCACTGGCGAACTCGCTCAGGGGCGAGCGTGTGCAAGAAGCTGAAGCCGCGAGGAAGGGCCAGGTCCGGAAATAATGCCCAGTGTCGTGAGATGGTCGATCGCGGCCATTGCTGCGGCGGCGGTGGTGGCCGTGATTATTCTCGCCGTGGCATGGAGCGCTGCTCAGGGCGTTCCTCCGCAGAGTCGGATTCCCCGTACGCTGGATGGCAAGCCGGATCTGAACGGCATCTGGCAGGCGATGAACACGGCGAATTACGACCTCGAGGATCACGGAACAGCGCCTTCATCGGTCATTGTCACTGGTGCGGTCGGCGCCATCTTCCCGGGCGAAAGCGTCGTCGAGGGTGGTCGAATTCCTTATCGTCCTGAAGCGTTGGCCAAGCGGGACGGGAACCGAAAGAGTTCGATGCCGGGGAAACTCGGTCGGATTCTGGAGGCCGACCCGGAAGTGAATTGCTTTCTCCCGGGTGTTCCTCGGGCCACCTATCTACCCCACCCGTTTCAGATCTTCCAGAGCCCGAAAGTGATCTGGATTGTGTACCAGTATTCGTACGCACGTCGCGAGATCCCGCTCGACAAACCTTCGAAAGCTCCGATCGAGTCGTGGATGGGGTGGTCGAACGGTCATTGGGAAGGCGACACCCTGGTCGTGGATGTGACCGCGTTCAACGACCTGACGTGGTTCGACCGAGCCGGGAATTACCACAGCGACGCGCTCCACGTGATCGAGCGCTACACGCCGCTCAGTGCAAATCACCTGATGTACGAAGCGAGGATCGAGGATCCTCAGGTCTTTACGCGGCCCTGGACGATCACGATGCCGCTCTATCGCCGCATCGACAGGAACGTGCGGCTCTTGGAGTTCAAGTGCCCGGAGGTCGTCGAAGAGCTGCACTTGGGGCAATATCGCAAGGTCACCCCGTCGCAGTAGCACAGTCGAACCGCTGACGCGGACTCAAGCTCAGCAATTAGAGCTGTCTTCCGGTCAGGTATCGGCGACGTCGATTCTGGGCGGGCTCCGCCACGAGTACCGGCTGGAACGGGCGGCGTGAAGGCGGTCGTACGTGACCGTGCAGGTATTTGCGGATCAGAGCTGCCATAGACCTTAGATTGATGGCCGACCACGCAACGTAAGAAGGATGGTAGACTACCCCCGTTTCCCTGAATCACTTGTTAAGGAGGAACCACCATGAGAAAAACGGCGATTCGATTTTCGCTTGTGGTCCTGGCTGCGTTGGCCATCATGGCCGCGTCCGCCAATGCCCAGGCTCCCGACTTCAGCAAGGTCCAAATCAAGACCAACAAGATCAGCAATAACTTCTACACCCTCGACGGGCAAGGCGGCACCATCGGTGTGCTGGCCGGCCCCGATGGGGTATTTATGGTAGACGGTCAGTTTGCCCCGTTGACCGACAAGATTGTCGCTGCCATCAAGCAGATCACCAACGCTCCGATCAAATACATGGTCAATACGCACGTGCATGGCGACCACACCGGAGGCAATGAGAATTTCGGCAAACTGGGCGTTACCATCCTGGCCCGCGGAAGCCTGCGGAACCGGCTCATGCACCCCGCCCCGGCCGCGAACGGGAACACCCCTCCCGCCACTCTGCCGGTAGGGCTCCCGGTGATCACCTATAACGCAAACTCACAGCTCGCGCTCCACATGGATGGCGAGGACGTGCAGTTGATTCCGATCCCGAACGCTCACACCGACGGCGATACTCTGGTCCGCTTCGTGCAGAACGACGTGATCATGACCGGGGATTTCTTCCGCTCGGTCCAATATCCCAATATCGACCGTGCCAATGGTGGTGGTCTGAACGGGATGGTCAATGGGCTCGGCCAGATCATCGCGCGTTCTGGGCCCAATACCAAGATCATTCCGGGCCATGGTCCCACCGTGGACCGGACGGCCGTAATGGCGCACCGGGACATGATGCTTGGGGTTCGGGATCGCATTTCGAAAATGGTCAAGGATGGCAAGAGCGAGACCGACGTAATCGCGGCGAAGCCCTGGGCTGAGTTCGACAGCAAGGTCCCGCAGTCTGACGCCAAGGTCGGCAACACGAACGTGACCATCGCCCAGCGGTTCGCGACGCAGGTGTACGCCGAGCTCAAGGCAGCTCCGTAACACGGCTCGGAGGGCTGTGGTCCGCAAAAACGCGATCCGAAACTGCGGCCATCGTCACCGCCGTCAAATCACACGACCGGCGTCGGTCTTGGCAAAATCATCGCCCTTAAAGAGGAGTGGCTCGCCCGACGTGCGGGCAAGCGCGTAAGCGAAAACGTCGCCGAAATTGAGGCCGGCGGCGCGTGGTCTTCTCCCTTAGGCTGTCGACGATCCTTCGCGTCCCGGTCTGAACCGTTCCGGTGCTGTTCGCTCGCGCCTCGGTCGCTCCATCTTCGGCAACTCGGGAGGGCTCCATGACAACGAAAAGGTGCGCGGGCGCGTTGGCGCTGATGGCGGCGGTGGTCCTTTCCTTGCCGTTTTGGCGCTCGATGGAGATGAGCGCGCAGTCCGCGCGACCCGCCCTCAACGGTCCACAGTTCGAGGTCGATCCGTCCTGGCCCAAGCCGCTGCCCGAGCGGTGGGTCACGGGAGAGCTCGGCGGCGTGTGCGTTGACGGGAACGACCACATCTTCGTCCTGTCGCGCGCCAACTTGTACCCGGGCATTTCGGAAATCGCGCAAGCCGCGCCGCCAGTCATGGAATTCGACCAGACGGGCAACGTCGTGAACTCCTGGGGCGATCGTCAGGTGATGGCCGAGTCGCTGCACGGATGCTCCTTCGATGCACAAGGAAATATCTGGATCGCCGGCAACGGCGACGGTTTCGTCCAGAAATACTCCCGCGACGGCAAGCTGTTGCTGCAGATCGGCGTCAAGGGCAAGGTCGACTCCGCGGACGGCAAGGTGAAATCCCGCTTCCTGAACGCGAGCCCAGTTGCGTTCTATTCTCCGACCCTAGTCGCCGTGGACCCGGAGAACGGCGAGGTGTTCGTCTCCGACGGCTACGGCAACAAGCGCGTCGCCGTCTTCGATAAGACCGGCAAGTTCCTACGGCAGTGGGGGCGCCAGGGCACGACGGCCGAGGCCGCCGCGGGCGTGGGCGGCGTGTTCGTGGACATCGTGCACTGCGTCGTGATGGGAAATGACGGCTTGCTGTACGTGTGCGACCGCAACGGCGATCGCATCCAAGTCTTCGACAAGACGGGTGCCTTCAAACGAAATATTCCTACGCCGCTCGTCTTCCGGGCGCCCTATACGGGCAACGGCGGGGCAGGGTCGCTCGCCCTCTCACGTGACGCTGCCCAGAAGTATATGTACGTCGGCGATTTCAGCGACAAACTCATTCGAGTCTTCGATCGAGTCTCTGGAAAGGAACTGTCGCAGTTCGGCCGCCCGGGCAGCCATCAATTGGGGGGCATCGCCAGCCCGCACGGTATTGCCGTAGATTCGAAAGGCAATCTCTACGTTGCGGAGTCGCTGGATGGTCGGCGGGTCCAGCGGTTCAAGCCGATGGGTGGCGGGACGG
>QHWL01000207.1 GCA_003222555.1 Acidobacteriota bacterium
GAAGAAACATCCGGTGGATTCATCGCGAACTTCAACTCGGGTCAGTTCGGCCGGATTACGACGCAGGCCGGCACACCGCGCATCATCCAGCTGGGGGTCAAGTATGCGTTCTAAGGCGTTCGTCGCTGCGGCACTGCAGGCGATCTGCTGCCCTCAACCAATTACGAAAACGCTACTTACCACACCTGCCTAAATGAATTGAACGGCTTGAACGGCGGTCGTGTGCGTCGTCTCGGCAGTCGATCACCGTTCCGCCGCTCGACCTCAACATATGTGCCAATGGCGATAACCATTGCGCATTCGTCAAAGGTGTGTGTGGCCCCGCTCACGGCATAGCTTGGTACACAAATGCGCTCAACGTCGACAAGAACCGCGACACGCTCTTACCTGTGTCAATACTCTGGGAAGAGGGAAAGCACGCGTCCGCGCCGGATCGAAATGGCGACGGGGCCTACACGCCAGCATGTCAGGCTGAGGAAACTTGACGACACCCGATATGGATGCCGGCCAACTGGTTCAAGTCGTGAACATCGGATAAGAGTTCGAAATGAAGGCTCGAGAGCCCGCGAGGACTGGAAATGCCGCGCCGCCAACACGATAGTGCTCGGGGTTTGAGGAGGATCACGTGAAAAACATTCTTGTCATCTCAGGAACCGTCGTCGGGCTGGCACTGTCGCTCTTAGTGCCCTCGCACGCTCAGCAGCGGGGACAGGGAGGCGGCCAAGCCGCCGGGCAGGGCGCCGGGCGGGGACAGCAGCGGTTGGTGGTCGGCGAATTCGGCGGCAAGCCCGTCGTCCAGGTCAACCGCGGGGTGGATTTTCGCGATGCAATTTCTTTCAATGACCCCGCCATGAAGGGCCCGGTGCCGAGACTGCCCGACGGCCATCCCGATTTGACCGGACCCTGGGAAGGTGGCGGCTCGGACCAGGACATGGAGATCGATGGAGGGCTGAACAAGGGCGAGTTGGACGCGCTGCTGTTGCCCTGGGCAAAAGCCGCCAAGGCCGAACGGTCGAAGGCGATCTATGGGGAGCCGTATATTTATTGCCTGCCCATGAGCGTGCCGCGCATCAACCCGTATCCGTGGAAGTTCGTCATGGGCTACACGTCAAAGGGGCTGCAGTACATCTACGTCCTGCATGAGACGGGCGACGCCGGTGCGCATCGGGTGGTCTACATGGATGGCCGCAAGCACCCCGATCCAGCGGTATCCCTCCCGACCTGGTGGGGACACTCGATCGGGCATTGGGAAGGGGACACGCTGGTCATCGACACGACCGGGTACAACGATAAGTTCTGGTTCGATGCAGTCGGCACCCCGCACACCGAGAAGCTGCACACCATCGAGCGGTGGACGCGCCTCAGTTACGGGACGATGATCAACGACTTCACGCTCGACGATCCTGGAGCGTTCACCAAGCCGGTCGAGCTGAGGTTCGTGGCCAGAATAGTGAAGCCGGGTGTTGACTTGATGGAGTACATCTGCGCCGAAAACAATCAGATTGGCATCGCTGGTGGCTACCTGGGCAAGGACACTGCGAGTCAAATTGGCATCGGCGGTGGCCCGGCACAGAACAATGAAAAGAAATAGCTACGGTACGTAGTGTCAGGCTTTAGCCGGACCAATCGAAGCGGAATTCAATTCACCTAGGAGGATCTGCAATGCGAATGAACCTCGGCGCCCTACTGGCCGGTCTTGGCCTCTTCTGCCTGACAGTGCCCGTCGCCGCCCACCACGGGTTCGATACCGAGTATGACAAAGAGAAAGTGATCACGGGGACGGGCGTGGTGTCGAAAGTCGAATGGACCAACCCGCATATGCACGTGTACGTCGATGTCACGGATGCGAGCGGGAAGGTGACCACCTACAACCTGGAACTGACCAGCCCGAACGCCATCCAGCGGCTGGGTTGGAACAAGACCGACCTGCTGGCCGGGGAGAAAGTGACGTTCGCCGGGCACGCAGGCAGGGTCGTGGAATCGCGGGGCGCGCTGGATTCGCTCGTCAAAGTCACTGCGCCGAAGCAACAAATATTCAAGGGCGAGAAGTACGCCGAACTTGCGTCCAAATAGGAAGTGGACAAATCGTCCTTGTGACAATGCCTCCGCCGCTGCGATAATCCGTGCAGGGATGGATAGCGGAGCGTGAGACGGACGATTGTGGGGCTGGGAACGGCGTCGATCGCATGGGGACTGACCGTGGCGGTCGCTGGCGGGCAGGCTGCGCAGCGACAGCAAGCTCCCATGGCGGAGGACGTCTTCAAGAACGTCCAGATCCTCAAGGGGATTCCCGTCGACCGATTCATGGGTACCATGGGGTTCTTCTCCGCCTCGCTGGGACTCAACTGCACGGACTGCCACGTTGGGGAAAGCGGCGGCGACTGGGCGCGGTACGCCGACGACATCCCACTGAAGCGGACGGCTCGCAGAATGATGCTGATGGTCAACAGCATCAATCAGATGAACTTCGGCGGACGGCAGGTCGTGACGTGCAATACGTGTCATCGAGGCACCAATCGGCCCAATGTGATGCCGAGCCTCGCGTTGTTGTACAGCAGTCCGCCTCCAGTAGAACCGGGCGAGCTGTTTCGACAAGCCGACGGTCAGCCGCCCGCCGATCGGATTCTCGATAGGTATCTTCAGGCGCTTGGCGGGCCCGACCGCCTGTCCACGCTGGCGAGCTTCGTCGCGAGCGGCACGTACATGGGATATGACGACACGGAAAAGAGCGCGCTGGAGATCTTTGCGAACGCCCAGGGTCAGCGCACGACGGTCGTTCATGGACGAGCGGGAGATACGACCACAACGTTGGACGGCCGCAACGGCTGGATTGCCGGACCGCTCTCGGAACGGCCGGTGCCGCTGCTCGCGCTCACGGGACAGGAGCTCGACGGTGTCAAGCTCGAAGCGGAAGTTTTCTTTCCCGCACGGATCAAGCAGGCGCTCACCAACTGGCGCGTCGGCTTCCCGACCTCGATCGACGATCACGAGGTGATCGTCGTTCAGGGCACGACGGCGGGCGGAGGCACCGCGACGTTGTGCTTCGACGACAAGACGTCGTTATTGCTGCGGATGGTGCGCTTCGTCGAGTCCCCCGTCGGCCGGATCGTCACGCAGGTGGACTATAGCGATTACCGGGACGTTGCCGGAGTCAAGGTCCCGTTTCACTGGACCGTGACGTGGCTGGACGGGCGGTCAGGCTACGAGTTGAGCACCGTTCAGCCGAACGTGCGGATCGACCCGGCGAAATTTGCAACGCCTCCGTCGTCGACATCCGCGAATCCTCGGCCGTAGCGGGTCCCCGGCGCGGCAGCCGCGCGGGGGTGCTGGTAGCGCGCTGACAGGTTGACAGGAGGGTCGTTCAATGCGAGTGCGCTCCATCGCGTTCATCATTGCTTCCGTGGTGGTAGCAGTTCTCTCGTCCGCTCTGCCGCGCGCCCAGATGAAGCCATGGAACAATGCCGGACTGACCGGGCCACCAGCAGCATCGTCAGCGCCGGCTCCGCGCCGCGATCTGTCCGGCGTCTGGGACGCTGGACAAGGAGGCATTCAACCAACGGGGTACAATGTCGCGGCGCTCTTCACGCCGCTCGGCGCGAAAACGGCTGGAGCCAACAAGCCCGGAAATGGACCACGCATCGCAGACGTCTCCGAGGACAACGATCCGCTGTCGACTCTGGGCGATCCAGCGGGCTTTCCACGGATCGTGTTATACGAGCTGCGTCCGTTTCAGATCGTGCAGACGCCGAACCAGGTGCTGATCGTGTACATGTTCGAAAAACGATGGCGCGCGATCTGGACCGACGGCCGGGCGCTTCCGAGCGATCCTGATCCTCGGTGGTATGGTTATTCAGTGGGTCGCTGGGAAGACGACTACACGCTGGTCGTCCAGAGCGTCGGGATGGACGATCGAACGTGGCTCGATAATGCGGGAAATCCGCACAGCGCCAGTATGAGGGTGGAGGAGCGCTATCACCGGGTCAACCAGAACACCATGGAGCTGACCGTCACCATAGACGACCCAGTGATGTATACAAAGCCGTGGACGCCAATCGACAAGCTGCCGATCAGGCTGATGCCGAACGACACGGATCTGATGGAGATGATTACTTCCGCATCCGACGCAATGGCTTATCGGCGCGAGATTGCGAGTCCGGCGAAACGCAAGTAGAACTCGAACTGAAACGGGAGGATTGTCGTGAGAAAGATTTTCCTTAGCGTATCGATTGCGGCGGCAGGCCTGCTCCTGCTTTCGTTCCCCGTGATCGCTCACCACGGTGCGGCCGCTCTCGACACCGGAAAGGAGATCACGTTGAAGGGAAGCGTGACGGAATGGATTTGGAGCAATCCGCACTGCTTCCTGAAATTCGACGCGAAGGACGACACCGGCAGGGTGCGGAACTGGGCCGTTGAAACGCAGAATCCGACGACGATGACGCTGCGCGGATTTTCGCGGACCGCGTTCAAAGTCGGAGCTGAGGTCACCGTCACGGTTGAGCCCGTCAAGAACGGCGAGCCGGTCGGCCGGATGCTAAGCGTCATCCTGCCCGATGGGCAGAAACTGATCGCCGCGGCCCCAACGACGCCCGCGTCGACCCCACCTCCGCCTCAGCCGATTCGGTAGGGTCAGCGAGTTTCACTGCGCAGCCATCGGGCCTGCACTCGCAACGAGACGCTGTTGGAGGTTCCTCCGTCGGGGGGCCGATTGAAGACGGTGATCTTTACCGTGCGATCTCCGTACACACCGTTGAGCTGATACGGGCCCGGCTCGTTGAACCTGTTCGGCAGGGCGCGCGCGACGACGGCAGAGGGAACCCTGGCTTTCAACGTCCGGATGTTCACGAAAGTGGTGGGCACGGGCACGCCGTCCACGCGCACGACGGAATCGCTGATGAATCCGACGCCCTCCACCGTCATGTCGAACTCTCCGCTAGCTTCCGCAACGGTGTTCGGCGTGATGCCGCTGATTTCCGGTTCCGGTGTGGAGGGAATCGCGCGGATTGATGCCTGAGGTCTTGTATACTCGGCCGTATATCCGAGGCGCACGAACTGCCCGCCCTTCATCACACGTTCTATTTTTCTCGTATTCTCGATACTGTCGAGCGGGTTTGCGCCGAGGACCACGAGATCCGCGAAGGCGCCTTCACCAATGAACCCCACAAGAGGCTTCGTCGGAACCTTGCGTCTGGCCGTCATGACTTCCGCTCCCCAAATCGTCATCGCTCTCAACGCCTGTATCGGCGTGAGCCCGACGTCGACCAGCATCGCCATCTCCATATGCTGATTGAAGCCGGTCGCTCCAGGAAAGGGATCATCGGTTCCGCCCATGATCTTGCCGCCCGCCTGAACCCAGCGCCTCACAAACTCACCCGACAACCGGTACGCCTCACTGAACGCTTGTAGTTCGTTGGGCGAGAGCTTCGTGAGCGGCACGAGATTCTCGTGCCGGATCGAAAAATTCCGGATCGCCCTGAATTTGAGAAGCGATCCGGCGGCGAGATTCTCGGGGTAGTACGCCATCAACGCGCCGTTTCTGTAAACGTCGTACATCAGGTTTTCGTGTTTGCGAGCGAGCGGGCTCTGCGAGCCTAGCTCGTAGCCCATCGTGGGATTGAGGTAGACGCCCCGCTGAATCCCTTCGCGAATCATCTGATCCATTCGCGGAACATCCTTGAGGAACAAGCCCCAATGGAGGTACTCGCCCTTCTGATAGTTCTCGAGCTCCTGCGGCGTCATCAGCGCCTGCGCGAATCCCCAGATGTGCTCGACCCCGTCCTGTCCGACGCGGATCGATTCGGGCGCGAGATCGGTATGCCCGAATGTGAACAGTCCCGCGTCGTGAACGGCCTCCGCCGCCCATTGCCACATTTGTTTATTGTCAAGGGAGAACTGCGGCATGTTCGCCAGGTCCGGCTCGCCCTTCAGCCACTCCTGAACGCCCGCTCGAACCTGCTCCCGCGTCATCGTCGGGTTGATGAGCGCGCCGAGAGCCGCTCTGCCGGTCCCAAATAGTCGCGGCGAGCGGAAGGTTGGCGACTGCGTGTCCTTCCAGTACGTTTCTCCCACGACAGGTCTGCCCCCGAGCGCCATTGCGCTGGTGACGCCGAAGTTGAGAAACAGTTCTCCCAGGAACGGCTGGTAGTGGACGTGAGAGTCGAACAGTCCCGGGATGACGAATTGTCCGGACAGGTCGACGACGGAAACGCCTGCTGGAACCGGCGTCGTCCGTCCTCCGAACGCGGCGATCTTGTCGCCCTCGATCACAATCACGGAGTCCGGAACCGTCGTTCCCGCCACCACGTCGATGGCTGTTGCCCCCTTCAAGACCACGCGATTCACCGCGGGCGCCTGCTGGGACAAGGCGGTGCGGCTCGCGGCCGTCGCCAGCAGCGCGGCGAACAAGAAAACGTATTTGATTTTCATTTATTCCACCGAAAACGCGAGAAGGACGTTACCCGGCAGGATTCCACCGTGATGCGAATAGCCGGAATTCACATAGAGCATGCCTCCGACAATCGCCGGTCCGGAGTTGCTCATCGATCCGCCGTTGGCCTTCACATCATTCACGGTGGTGAATTCGCGCGCGGTGTCGTATTCCCACAGCACCGTGCCGTCACGGGTCGAATAGGCGCGCAGGCGGCCATCCATCGTGCCCGAAAATGCGGCGCCGGGGATCAGCGTCACCGCCGCATTCTGCGACGGTTTGCACACCAGCTTGCCCGTACGGAGTTCCACGGCGTTCATGCCGCCGCTCGCGGCCGGGTTCGCGGCAACGAAATCGGCGCTCGCCGCGTAGATGTTGACGCCGTCTGTGGCCGATCCCCAGAAGACACCGCCTGAAGCTCCACCGTTGGCCACTCGCCGCTGCCAGACGATCTTCCCGGAGTCGTCCGGATCAAAAGCGAAAATGACGCCGGACTTGTTTCCGACCACGATAAACTGGCGGCCGTTCCCCACGTCCACCAGAAGCGGAGAACCGGTGAAATCGAAGTCCGGTGCATCCGCATCGGGACACGCGGCCGCTTCACGATTCGGCTGACGACAGCTCCCATTCCAGATGTCGTTCTCGGTGACCTGGCGGGACCAACGGATTTGTCCCGTGTGCAGATCCAACGCGACGAGCGAATCGGAACGGTTCGTGGACGGCGGCGCAAAATTATTGCCCGTCCCGACGTACAGCACGTTTCGTTTGATGTCGATCGTCGGCGTGTTCCAGATGGCACCGCCGGCCGGGCCATACAGTTGCGTGCCGGCGCTGTTTTTCACTGTTGGCACGGGCGTCTGCGAGACGGTGTAGGTCTTCCAGAGGCGCCTTCCATCTTTTGCATCCAACGCGACGACGCTTCCTCGAAATGAACAACATGGGTACCGTGGATCGCCGACCTGAGACTCCTCGCGCGAAGAAACCGAAACATAGAGGCGGCCATTGTAAAGTTGCGGCGCCGCCGTGATCGCGGCGTGCGGATGTTCATCCACGTTGATCTTCCACAGCACCTTCCCAACCTTGGCATCGATGGCGTAAACGTTAGCGGCCTGATCGCCGAAGTACGCGAGGAGGCCACCGTCCATCCGCTGCTCGAGCGTCATGGCGCTTCTGATGCTCGCCTCAACCTCTAGTGTCCAGTGCACGCAACCCGTCTTCGCGTCGAGCACGTACACTTCGCCTTCAGCCGTCGCGACGTAAAGGCGCCCGCCTGCGATGACCGGCTGCGTGCCCGCTGAACTTGCGCCGGGAAATCCGAACGCCCATTTCAGCTGGAGTCGTGACACATCGCCAGCCGCCAGTCCGGCAGCCTTGGCCGACTGGAATCGGGTGTTGGTGAGGCCATTGGCCCAGCCGTTCCAGTGCGGTCCAACCAACGGGTTCGTCGAGGACGGGGACGT
>QHWL01000771.1 GCA_003222555.1 Acidobacteriota bacterium
CCGTTCGCGGCCGTGTTCCTCAGGTCGCAGTTCGGGACGAAGTCTCTGTTCGCGTCGGTCCATGTTCGCGTCGTGGAGAGATTCGTGCGGATAAGAGGATTCAAATCGAGGTCGCTGTTGCTTGCCGTTAACGCCTGAACGTATTTCCCGAGGTTTACCTTGACCGCCGTTTTTCCGTTGCCGAACAGGTCATAGGCGACGCCCATCCGAGGTGTCAGGTCGGTCCAGTGAACCCCTTCAGTCGAGCGCGAGGGATAGAAGATTCGTGTCGGCATCAGCTTGTAGTCGGGACCGCCGACTCCGGAGTCCGGATAGTTGGTCAGGATGTGGTCGTAGCGCACGCCGCCCTGCAGCGTCAGACGCCTGGTGGTCCACTGGTCCTGCGCGTAGAGCGACGTCGGCACGAGGTTGCGGACGTACGTGACGGTGCCGGGGTACACCGCCGACTGTGTCAGCTGATTGGGCACGCCGTTATTGAACCGGAACTGTTGGATCTCCGAGAAGTTGTAGTACGACTGGCTCGGATTGCTGAAGCCGCCCTGATAGCCGAATTTCATGTTGTGCGCGCCGGTGATGTACGAGATGGAGGCTCTGAGATTGGCGAGCGTTCCGATCAGATGATGCTGGAACCCTCCGCCGAGTCCCAAAGGCATCCGGTACGTCAGGCCAGGAATGGGCCCGGACTGTTCCAGGACCTGGATCATCGCCGGATTGTGGGAGCCGTCGACGCGCGGTGCGGTGTTGGCGTAGTGCGCCTGATAGTTGCCCCAGCCAGCCTCGAACAACAGGCGGTTGGTGTACGGCGACGACCACGAGACCTGCCGGACGTAGCCAGGACTATAGAGGTTGAGTCCCGCTGCCTCGGGCGTCAGCGTCATGGAGAGGTTCGGACCGCCGCCCCCAGTTTTGCTGTTCGTGCTGTACTGCTCCGAATCGTGAATGCTGATCTTGTTGCGCGCAGTCGCCTGCCACGTGATTCGCCCGATGCCGTTCCTGACGCGGTTGTCACTAAACGCCCGCCGGTTGAGGTCGAAATCGACCGTCCACTTCGTCGGGTCGCCCGCGTTCTTGTTGAACCACATGCCGGGGATCGTGTTCTCGGCATACGTCTCGCGGTATGTCAGATAGAACCACAGGCGGTCGCGGATGATGCGGCCGCCGCCCATCGGGTTGACCTCCCAGACCTTGATCAGCTCCGACGGCGTTTTCAGACCGGCGTCCTTCAACGCCTGTGAGTAATTGCTAGCTTGCCACCTGCTATTGGAGCCGGAAAACACGAAGCTGCCGCTGAACGTATTGCCGCCGTCGCGCGGAATGACGTTGAGGACGACGCCGGCCGTCTCCGCCTCGCCCAGGCCGCCCGACGTGCTCAGCACGATTTCCTGCGCGCCGGCAACGTTCGAGATGGCGGCATTCGCGTTGGCGCCGGCCCATCCCATGTTGATGCCGTCATGCAGGGTTCGCGAGTCGGAGGGGCGACCGCCGTGCATCGCTCCACCCGTTCCGCCGGTAATGCCGCCGGAATCTCCGGCGTTCGGACCGGTGCTCATCCCCGGAATCAACGCCTGGATACCGTTGGCGCTCCTCGACGACGGGATAGCCGCCAGGATGTCCTTGCGGAGCGTGGTCTGCACCTGCGCGCTCTGGACGTCGACGATCGGTGTCTCGCCGGTGACGGTAATGGTTTCCTGAAGCGAGCCGACTCTCAAATCGGCGTTGACCGTCGCGATGAACGTACCGCTCAACTCGATGCCTTCGCGTTTCACGGTACTGAAACCGGGCAGCGAGAACGTCACGGCATAAGTGCCCGGCCGAAGATCGACGATTCGATACTGACCCGTGTCGTCGCTGACCACGGAGCGAACTTTTTCAATCAACACCGGACTTGCGGC
>QHWL01000208.1 GCA_003222555.1 Acidobacteriota bacterium
CAGGGGCGCGACATCCTCGGGCCGCTCGCGCAGCGGCGGGACGTAAATGGGAATCACCGCGAGGCGGAAATAGAGGTCTTCGCGAAACAGGCCTTTTTCGATTTCCTCTTCGAGGTTCTTGTTGGTCGCCGCGATCACCCGGACATCCACCTTGATCGTCCGCGCAGAGCCGAGGCGCTCCACTTCGCCTTCCTGCAAGACCCGCAGGACCTTGGCCTGCGTCTTCGAGCTCATGTCGCCGACTTCGTCGAGGAAAATCGTCCCCCGGTCGGCCTGCTCGAACTTGCCGATCTGCTTTTCGGTCGCGCCGGTGAACGATCCCTTCTCGTGCCCGAACAGCTCCGACTCGATCAGCTCCTCTGGAATCGCCGCGCAGTTGACCTGGACGAACCGCTCGCGGGTGCGAAGGCTGTTGCGATGGATGGTGCGCGCCACGAGCTCCTTGCCGACACCGCTTTCACCGTAAATGAGCACCGTCGCGTTGGTCGGCGCCGCCCGGGCGACCGCCGCCATCACGTGTTTCAACGCGCCACTCTCACCGATCATCTGGTGACGGACTTCGACCGCTTTTTTCAACGACCG
Organism: Acidobacteriota bacterium; assembly: GCA_003222555.1. Classification (GTDB taxonomy): domain Bacteria; phylum Acidobacteriota; class Vicinamibacteria; order Vicinamibacterales; family CAVVIG01; genus JAHFUJ01. Next base: position 583 of record QHWL01000208.1, read on the forward strand.
GTTCTCGTCGCGCAGCTGCCGCTGGGCGAGCGCATTGCGCAGGCTCACGAGGACGCGCTCGCTGGCAAACGGCTTTTCGATGAAATCGAAGGCGCCCTTCTTCGTCGCTTCGACAGCGGTGCTGATGGTGCCGTGGCCCGAGATGACGACGATCGGCAGGGTCTCGTTCATGGACCGGAGCCGATCCAGGACCTCGAGACCGTCCATGCCCGGCATCTTCACGTCGAGCAGCACGAGATCCGGCGCCTCGCGCTCCGCGAGCGCCAGGCCTTCCTGGCCGGTGGCGGCGCCGACAAAGTCGTAGCCTTCGTACTCGAGCATCATGCGCAGCGAGTCGCGAATGGCGACTTCGTCATCGATGACCAGGATGCGTGACTTAGGCATGCAGGCGGGCGTGGCCGAATCGCTTTTTCTCAGGCGCGCGAGACCCCGCCCCCACGCGCAGCAAGACCTCTTCACGGCTCGCGGGGCCCCACCCCCGCTCGCCGTGACCGCAGGCGCCGCGCTCGAGCGTAGACTTTCGCACTCGGGTGAAGGCTGTCACCGGTCTTCTACTCTTACGGTCTTGAGCTGTCGCTGTTCCAGCTCCGGAGAATAGATGTAGAGCGTCAGGATGTCGCCCGGCCGCACGCCGCGCAAGAGGCGCCGGTAGTCGCCGGCCGACTCGATGCGCTCCCGGTTGATCTCGAGGAGCACCGTGCCGCGTTCGATTCCCGCATCGAACGACGAGCTGAGTGGCTCGACACGCGTGATGAGAACGCCTTTGGTCTGCCGCGGCACGTCAAGCCGGGCCGCAATCTGGCGATCGAGATCGCGGACGGAGAGCCCGAGCTGCAAATCCTGATCGGTTTTGCGGTCGGCTGGCACAGGTAGCGCTTTGGGCTCGGCTCTCCGATCCTCGCCCTCCCGCGTCGGCCGCTCGGCAAGCTTCAGCGTGATGGTTTGCTCGTGGCCATCGCGCAGGACGCGGAGGTGCGCGGTCGATCCCGGCGACCGGCCGGCGATCTCGCGAATCAGCTGATCGTCGCTGCTGACGGGCCGATCGTCGAGCGCGACAATGGTGTCGTAAGGCAGCACGCCGGCGCGATCGCCTGGCGATCCCTGCGTGACGTCCTGCACCAGCGCGCCGCGGCTGATCGTGAGCTTGAGCGACCGCTGCAGGTCTGGATCGACGTCCCTGAGCGCCACGCCGATGTAGCCGCGCGACACGTGGCCGCGGGCGCGAAGCTGCTGCAGAATTGTCGTGGCGCCGTTAATCGGCACGGCGAACCCGATGCTGCTGGCGCGCGAGCTGATGGCAGCGTTGATGCCAATCACTTCCCCACGCGCGTTGATCAACGGACCACCGCTGTTCCCGAAGTTAATCGCGGCGTCGGTTTGAATGTAATTGTCGAGGCTCGCATCGAAGAGCTTGCGGCCGAGAAAGCTCACCACACCCACCGTCACGCTGTGCTCGTAGCCGAGCGGATTCCCGATGGCGCACACCCACTCGCCCATACGGAGCGTCGACGAGTCGCCGAGCGCCGCGACCGGCAGACGCGGCTCGCCGTCGACCTTGATGAGCGCGATGTCGGTGTCGGGATCGGCCCCGATGAGGTGCGCGTGCAGGCTGTGGCCGTCCGACAGCTTGACGGTGATGCGCCCGGCGCGATCGATGACGTGGTTGTTCGTCAGGATGCTGCCGTCGGAGTCGATGATGAAGCCGGTGCCGGCGCCGCGACGCGGCGCGTCGCGGTCGTCGCGCGGCGTGCCGAAGCCGAACGGCCCGTCGAACAGCTCAGGCGGATCGGGCACGCCCGCGCGCGAGCGGCGCCGGCGCGTCTCGCTTCCCTGGGTCGTCGCATCGATGTTCACGACTGCCGGATTAATCCGCTCGACGACGTCGGCGAAGTTGACGAGCGCTGCGGGCGCCACGCCGCCGGACGGCCGTGCCGCAGCATGGACGTCGACGCTCTTCGCGCCCCTTCGGGCCGCAACGGAGGCCCGAGGGAGACCGCCTGTGAGGATGGCGCCGACCAGAAACGCCACAACGGCTGTCAGCACGACCGTCACGAGAGTGAAGCGGCGGGACATCTCAGTTTTTAATTATAAGCTTCAGAAACGCGTCCTCATCCAGCGTTTCAACGCCGAGCTGTCGCGCCTTTTCGAGCTTGCTGCCGGCGTCGCTTCCCGCCACGACATAACTCGTTTTCTTGCTCACGGACCCGGCCACGCGCGCGCCGAGGCGTTCGAGCGCTTCGGTCGCCTCCTCGCGGCTCATCGCCGCGAGCGTGCCGGTGAGGACGAAGACCTTGCCGGCCAATGGTCCCGGATCATGAGACGGCTCCGGCGCTCGACTGATCATGTTGACGCCGGCCTTGGTGAGCCGGACGATGAGCTGGCGGTTGCGGGGCTCGTCGGCAAATGCCCGCACCGACGCGGCCACAACAGGTCCGATTTCGGGCACCGACTGCAGCGCCTCGGCCGGCGCCTCCATGACACGCTCCATCGTCCGGAAATACCGCGCGAGGGTCGCCGCCGCTTTCTCTCCGACGTGACGGATTCCGAGGGCGTAGATCAGGCGCGAGAGGTCGTTCTGCTTGCTGCGCTCGATTTGATCGACGACGTTCACGCCGACCTTGCCGAGCTTTCGCGGCCGCGCGCGTTCGGACCGCGGCTCGCGGGGCGCGACCACGAGGTTTTCGAGCCGTGAGGCCGTCAGTTTATAGATGTCGGCGAAGTTGCGCACCAGCTCTTGTTGGATCAACTGCTCGATCAGCGACTCGCCGAGCCCTTCAATGTTCATCGCCGACCGGGACGCGAAGTGCTCGAGACCCCGCTGGAGCTTCGCCGGACACGACTCATTCAGGCAGCGCCACACGACTTCCTCTTCGTCCCGGCGCAACGTGCTGCCGCATTCAGGACACGACGAAGGCATGCGCCACGGCTCGCTGCCGGCTGGGTGCGGAAGGATGGCCTTCACCACTTTCGGGATCACGTCGCCACCCTTTTCGATGAGGACGCGATCGCCGTCACGCAGGTCTTTTCGGGCCACGTCCTCGGCGTTGTGGAGCGTCGCCATCGAAATCGTCGATCCCGCGAGACGCACCGGCTCGAGCAGCGCGAACGGCGTCACCGCGCCTGTGCGGCCCACGTTGACGGCGATGCTCTTGAGAACCGTCGTCGCCTGCTGCGCAGGGAACTTGAAGGCGGTCGCCCAGCGGGGAAACTTCGCCGTGGCGCCGAGCCGCTCGCGCAGAGCGAGGTCGTCGACCTTGACGACGACGCCGTCGGTGTCGAAGTCAAGCGTCTGCCGCCTGTCGGCCCATTCCTTACAGAACGCGACCACGGCGTCGATGCCCTCGCAGCGCCGCCAGTGCGCCTCGACCGGGAGTCCCCATTTCCGCATCGCGGTCAACGTCTCGCTGTGGGAGCGTGGCGCCGCCTCGCGATTCGCGACCAGCTGATAGGTGAACGCGGCGAGGCCGCGGCGGCTGACGAGCGACGGATCGAGGTTGCGCATCGTGCCGGCGGCGGCGTTGCGGGGGTTGGCGAACGGCGGCTCACCGGCGTCCTCACGCTCGCGGTTCATGCGCTCGAACGAGGCGCGCGGCAGATAGACCTCGCCACGGACTTCGACGCGGCCGCGTGGTCCGCCTCCGAGCGCGAGCGGAACGGCGCGGATCGTCCGCACGTTGGCCGTCACTTCTTCGCCCCGCACGCCGTCACCCCGCGTCGCGCCACGCACCAGGCGCCGATCCTCGTAGGTCAACGCGATGCTCAGGCCGTCGATCTTCATTTCGGCGACGTAGGCCACCGGCGTGTCGCCGATCCCGGCGCCTTTGCGCACGCGCTCGTCGAAGGCCTTCAGCTCACCCTCGTCGTACACGTTGTCGAGGCTGAGCATCTGTGTGACGTGCTCGACCGTGACGAAGCCTTCGACGGGGCGTCCGGCGACGCGCTGGGTCGGTGAGTCGGTGGCGATGAGGTCGGGGGAATCGGCCTCGAGCTTTTCGAGCTCGTGGAGCAGGCGGTCGTACTCCTCGTCGGAAATCTCGGGATCGTTGTCGATGTAGTAACGCTCTTCGTGATGACGGATCGCGTCACGAAGCTCTTTGACGCGTTCCTCGGCCGCCTTTTTGGCCATGCGATAACGAGGGCCTGGCCACGAAAGCACGAAAACACGAAAAAGAAATCTTCGTGTCTTCGTGTTTTCGTGGTTGCCTTTTCCTCAATAAAAAACCCGGGCCTCGAAAGCACGAAAGCACGAAAAAGACATCGTCTTCGCGTCTTCGTGTTTTCGTGGTTGCATTTTTTCTTTAGTGGGTCCGCAGGAGCTGGGTCGCCACTCGGACGAACATCTGGTAGGCGCCGCGTCCGAAGAGCACGAACCGAACCAGACGCAGCGATGTCGCCGGCGTGGCATGGGCGCGGATGGCGGCAATCATGATCCGCGCGCACTCGTCGACCGGAAAGCCGCCGACGCCGGTGCCGAACGCCGGCAACGCGATGGACTCGAGCTGATGCGCCTCGGCGGTCGCCAGCGCGTTGTGCGTCGCGCGATCGATCAGCTCGGCGGAGGTTTTCAGGTCCTGGCCCATCACGGCGGCGTGAATCACGTAGCGGGCCGCGAGGCGACCGCCCGACGTCATCACGCAATCGCCGGGCTCGACCGGTCCCTGTGCGATCGCCTCGCGCTCGATGTCCGATCCGCCCCGCGACTTGATGGCACCCGCGACGCCGGCGCCCATCCAGAACTCGTTGTTGGCGGCGTTGACGATGGCATCGGTCGCTTCGTCGACGATGTCGCCATCGAGAATTTCCAGCAAGAGAGGCGGAACGGCGAACGCGATGCCGCGCGGTCGCTCTGGCTTCTCTTGCCCGTCAATCGGCATGGCCGCACGCTAGCGGTCGCGCGCGAGGACGTAGTCGGGCAGCGCGAGCAGAGCGTCGCGCTCCGAGCTGGGGGGAAACGCGTACAGCGGCTTCTTGGCGCGCTCCGCGAAGTCGACGGCGCGGCGATACGCGTAATCGATCGAGCGGTGCACGCTCAGGATGCGCAGCAGCTGTTGCCACTGATCGGGCGCCACGGACCGGCTGCCGATGATGTCGCGGATGATCCGCGCGCCGACCTCTTCGTCCTGCTGCAGCAGGTGAATGAGAGGAAGCGTCATCTTGCCCTCACGCAGATCGCCGCCGACCGGCTTTCCCAGCGCATCGGCATGCCCCGTCAAATCCAGCAAATCGTCGACGAGCTGGAACGCGATGCCGA
>QHWL01000209.1:0-2126 GCA_003222555.1 Acidobacteriota bacterium
AGCAGTGCCTTTCCTTGCTCGACGAAGTCGACCCGGACGGGATCGTGATCACAAAACGGGGCAAGCCCGTGGCGAAATTGATCCCGTTTGCATCCGATTCGGCGAATCTCATCGGATCGCTCAAAGGCAAGCTTGAAATCAAAGGCGAGATTTTCTCCACTGGGCTCGATTGGAATGCTGAACGTTGACACGCATGTCCTACTCTACGCTGTAGCGGGTGCGCTCAAGCCGCGCGAGATTCGGCTGTTAAGCGCCACGCGCTGGAGCGTCTCCGCGATTGTGCTTTGGGAAATCGCCAAGCTCGCCCAGTTGGGCCGGATCGAGGTTGATCTGGACGAACCCGAGGTAGTCCGAGCTCTCGCGCAAATTCACGTTTGGCCCCTGACTCGTGATATCGCCCGTGCGAGCACGCGCCTCGACATACGTGGCGATCCGGCCGACGAGCTGATCGCCGCCACCAGCGTCGTGCACAAGGTTCCCCTTGTGACGAGAGATCGAGCGTTGCTCAGATCGAAGGTCGTACCGCTCGCACGCTGAAGGCGTCCGTCTAACACAGCGGGGTCGAGCCGGGAGACGAGCTGCGGTCCGCAAGAGTCCGACCACTCGGTGCAGTGACATTGCGCCCCGTCCCGAGCTTGTCGAAGAAGGAGGTTGGGCGGGCACGATTGGGCGTCTGGTGACTGTCGGCGGCGGGGAGGAGACGATCACATGACCCGCGAGGAGATCATCGCGTTCTTTGCGCGGCGGCAGGACGCGTTCGCGCGGCACGACGCCCCGGCGCTGGCGGCCGCTCACGCCGAGGACTGCGTCATGGAGAGCCCATGGGCCGGTACCGTGACCGGCCGCAAGGCGATCGAGCAAGTCTATCGGCATTGGTTTACGGCGTTTCCCGACGTCGTGTATGACGGCGAGGAACTATTGATCGATGGCAACCGGGTCGCCCAGATTGCGACGTTCGTCGGCACAGATATGGGCGGCTTCATGGGGCTCCCCGCCACGGGCAGGCCGTTCAGGCTCCCGCTGGTTCTCGTGTGCACCCTGAACGAGCATCAGATCGTGCGCCAGCGGAGTATTTATGATTTTACGGGGATGCTCGTGCAGATTGGGATGTTGAAGGCGAAGCCAGCGTAGTTGAGTCCACGCGAGTCGGAGGACGGTGATGCAGATCGCGGGCCTGCGCGTGCGGGCGCTTTCCTCGTACGGGTCGGCACACTAGAATGAGCGCCTCCAGATCATCCGGAGGCTTTACGTGACGGCATCGCCAACACTTCGGCCGTCCAGCCGGGAGCCGACTTGGCCGCCGCGCGGCCTTTTCGGCGATCCCGTTCCAGCCCGCAGATCACCCAATCATCGATAATCAAATTCTCCGACTCGAGCACTTCCGATCTTCAGAACGTCGCCCGGAACCCCAGCTGCAGCATCCGCGGCTGGTAGGCGAGGCTCTGAATCGGAATCGGCTGCCCATAGTTCGCGTTGCTCTCTCGCGTTTCGTAATTTCCCTGATTTTCGTGGTTGAACAGGTTGTAAGTCTCCAGGAGGCCCTCGAACGCGACGCGCCCGGCAAGCCGAAACCGTTTCTGTAGTCGAAGATCCACGCGGTGGATGGGGAGGCCGACCAGGCCGGTGCGCGGCACGATGGTTCCATCCGGACGCAGGCGGTCGCAGCCCTGCCCACATTGGCGCAGGTCACCGCCGTAGCTCGTGGCAAAGCGCTGACCGGAGCCGTAGAAATAGAGGCCGCTCAGTTGGAAACCGCGGCCCACCAGCCAGATACCGTTGAATGTCGCCCGGTGGCGCTGGTCGGTGGCCGCGAGCGTATATTCGCCACCCAGATCCGGCGCGACACGGAAGGGGACCGGCTGGTTTCCACTGAAGGGTGGGGCAGACATGTCATAGAGCCACGACAGCGTGTAAGTACCCGAGGCCTGCCACCGTTGACTCAACCGCTTCGTGAAGGCCGTCTGCATCCCGTGGGAGTTGGACCGGCCTCCCATGACGTTCATCGACACCGCCCCAAAATCGGGGAAGGGCCGCCTGCTGATGTCACTGAAAGGATAGTTCACGCCCGTCACGGGATCGTAGCTCAGGTTGATGTTGTTGAGCGTGGTCCCCTGCGTCGTCCGCTC
>QHWL01000209.1:2160-8300 GCA_003222555.1 Acidobacteriota bacterium
CTGATGCTGCATGCCGATCGAAACCTGATGGCTGTACGGCATCTTGGTGAACTCGGCCGGAGGCGCGACAAAATTTTCGCCGGTGTCTCTTCGAATGCACGTTGGCGTGCGGGCCGTCGAGCAGAACCGCTGTTCGAGTTGTTCCCTGGTCGGCCACGGTCCATTGAACGGGTTCGCCGCAAAGTCCGGGCGGCAATCATTCGGTATCTCCGCGGCGGCCGTATTCGATAGGGAGTTCATCTGGCCGGCCAGTCCGGTGATGATGTCGCCGTAATATCTCCCGTAGCCGCCGCGAATGACGGTCCGATCGGTGAGCGTGTAGGCAAACCCGAGCCGCGGCTGGAAATTATTCGTGTCGTTGGGACGCTCGGCGTCGATGATTGGTGGAAGGACGATATGGTTCGCCCACACATTCAACGCGACGTCGTACCGCAGCCCGAGGTTCAGCGTCAACCGCGACGTCATCGTCCAGTCGTCCTGGAACCACCCCGCGTAGTTGTACTCAGGCAAGCTGTTGCGGAATTGCCCGTTGCCAAACGTATATCGCCTGGTAATTGGTGACAGGGCCGCCAGGTTCCAGGTCGAGACGTCGTTCCACACGGGAAAGAGGTCCTCGATGTTGGCGGGAATCGGCCCACCCTGAGCGTCGATGCGACCCATGCAATAGAGACAACCGAACCCGGCATTGATCGCATACAGAGTTTCACCCCCCAGCTTCAAGTCGTGTCGGCCCCCCTTGTTGAACGAGAGCGAAAAGTCGTCCCGAAGCTGGTAGACGTTTGCGCTGTTATCCTGGGGCGTCCGGACGTTGCCTCCAATATTGAAGCCTCGGAACATGATTCGGGGGTGGCCATACACGATGCCATTGGCGGCTTGCGGGTGATCCGGCCGGGATGTGTGGTTCCCGGTGCGGTAAAGGTGGCTGTTGAACCCCGCCCTCACCTCGTTCACAGCCCGGTTGCTCAGGACCTGCGTCAGGGTGGTAAAGAGCTCCTCACTGTGGCGTCTGAAGTCTTCCGCGGCCGCCGGATGGCTGCCGAGCTGCGTCGACTGCAGCTCATACGGGTTCACGAAGTCGAAAACATTCCCACGTGCCATCACGCGCGTGCGCGACGACAGTTGGTAATCGAGTCGCAGCCCCGCCATGTCCGTGCGCTTCGTGCCAGTGAGCTGGACGTTGAAGCGGGGATATGGCGTATTGACCGTGAGCGTCTGCGGCTCGCGCTCGTATTCGTAATTGGCGAAGTAGTGGAGCCGGTCCTTCAGGATGGGGCCGCCGAACGTTGCGCTCACTTGCTGATTCGAATACGGAAGGACCATTCGTTTACCGGCTGCGTCCTTCGCAATGAAGTCGGCGGCATTGAAGCTGTCGTCTCGGAAGTAGCCGGAAAGCGATCCTGCCGGTATGTTGGCACCCGACTTGGTAATGGCGTTCACCTGAATGCCGGTCGAGCGCCCCTGGGTGGCGTCGAACCGGCTCGACAGGAACTGAAACTCGGCGATCGCATCGCGACTGAATCGCGGCTGACCGCGGTTGCCTCCCTGTGCGACCGACACTTCCTGGCCGTCCATGTTGAGCTGAAATTCGCGATTCCCCAGCCTCTCACCGGTCGTCGGCCCCAGGTCCGTGGCGTTGGCACGCATCCCCGGCGCCAGCGCCGTCAGACTCAGCCAGTCGCGGCCATTCACCGGCAGCTCCTGCGTCTGCCGCGGATCGATATTGCCGCCCAGGCTCGACGAGGTGGTATCGACGAGCGGCGCCTCCGCCGTCACCGTCACCGACTCCTGCACCGTTGATGGCGACATCTGCAGATTCACGACTCCCAGCTGTCCCACGAGCAGCTCGAACCCGTTGCGCGAGACGGTCGAAAACGCCGGCAGCGTCGCGGTCACTCGGTAGACCCCAGCGCGGGCGGCGATCCGGTAAGTACCGCGCTCATCGGTCACCGCCTCGAACGTGTTCCCTGAGGCCTCGTGCAGGGCCGTCACAGTGACCCCGGGCAGGACGCCACCCGTGGAATCGGTGATCGTCCCGCTCATCGTCGCTTCCTGCCCATATCCGCGAGCTGGCAAGGCCAAGATTGCGCCAACCACGAGGAGCCGTCGAATGATGGTTGATGTCATTGAGATTCCTCCTCCTGTCATCTATTACGCACACGTCCGATCGGCAGAGCCATCGAGGGCCGGGACGAATTCTTCGCGCGTCTTCGTTGTTGGGAGCGGCTCGAGAACGGTCGAGCCGTTTCTGATTTTGAGATGGATTGAATGATGGCCGCGTCAGGAATCAGGGACCCGGCCCACGCACGTTGACCGAGCGCCACGTCCCGAGGGGACGGCTTCGTAAGGCCGCCGAGCGACAGTCTCCGCGAAGGGAGCACGTCGTCTCCTAGCGAAATCCGGATGATATGCTCGGCTGCACGCGCTCAGGGAGCGCCTTTAGGAAAAACTTATCCTAGCCGTCGGGCTGGGATTTTACACCTTTCAACGCGGCGTGCGCTGCCCAATTTGGGAGATTCCGAAGCTCTGATGTAGCCGCGTCCAAATCCTTGGAGCAATGGACGCGGCTTGGTCTGCGACGTGCGCCGCCCCCGGCTGACCCACGTCCTGACGGTGAACATTCAGTGAGCAATTTGCCTCCCAAACACCCTGGTAACAGCAGGGTCCCATTCGAGTTACAGGCACGAAGATCCGCGAGTCCGAAGACCTGCATCAAGCTGCGAACCCGGGGGCTCTTGGAACGGAACATCCCCCTCAATGACGGCCGCGGTGACAGCCTGGGCCCCTGCAGCGACCGGAAAGCAAACCGGGCGACACTAGGGATACGTCGGTTGACACTAACGCGTGGTGAGTGCAGGATCGCTCCCGGCAGCTCAAGATCGACCTCTACAATGTCCTCAATTGTCAGAAGGGCGTTCCGATGATGGTAAACCGTCTTTTGGTTCCGATGGTCGGCTTGTTCGCTGCGGCGCTGGTCTCTCCAGCTGACAGTCTTGCTCAGAACAGCTCACCAGGCGGTTGGCTTAGTCCGGATTGGAACAAGCCGCCGATAACGAACGAGAATAGGAAGCAGGCTCCGCGGCGCAGCCTTGTCGGGACGTGGGGCCCGGCGGGAGGAGCGGGAGCGGGAGTCCAGGCAGGTGGCGTGCAGTTGAAGCCGAACAACGGCAAACCCGAAAATCAGCTCCCATACACTCCCTATGGCTTGGAACTGTACCGGTCGCACAAGGGGCTTGAGGGCTTCGACGCGGTGCTACCTTCCCAGGACAATGATCCCAGGAATCTCTGCGAGCCGTTAGGAGTGCCGCGCTACAACCATTACAACATCAGGCTCACCCAAATATTTCAGGACGAGTACAAGGTCGTGATTTTGTATCAGTACGACAACCGTTGGCGCGTCATCTGGACCGACGGTCGAGAGCTCCCCAAATTGCAGGACGGAGCCGTAGCAATGGCCGGTGAGCAACGAGAGCAGCGGATTTTCGGCTACTCCGTCGGCAAGTGGATAGACGATTACACGCTCGAGGTCCAGACCGTCGGAACAATGCCGGAAGACCGGGTGTGGCTCGATTCGACTGGCAGGCCGATCAGCGATCAGGTACGCGTAACAGAGACATTCCGGCGCCTGGACTATGACACACTGGAGTGGTCAGAAACGATTGACGATCCCAAGGTTTACACAAGACCGTGGGAGACCATGAAGCTCCCGATGAGGTTGCACGATCCGCGTACGGACCTCATGGAGTACTACTGCTCACCCGTAGAACAAGAGAGGTATAACAAGCTTCTTGGCAACCCAGCGAGCGTCAAGTAACGCAGAGCGATGAAAACAGTGTGGTGGTCCGTAGCCGGCGCTATAATGCGCTGTCACACGAACGGAACTGCGCTGCAGGCCGGCCGATCGCAACTGAAAATTCTGATGTAGTGGGTGCCAGGTTGGGCAGTCAATTCACCGTGAGATTGCATTCCGGGATGGGGGCACAATGAGAACCAAGCTTGTCATGGTGTTGGCCGGAGCGCTCGTCGTCTTGATGTCGCTTCCACTGTTCGCACATCACGGCAACGCGGTGTTTGACACCGGGAAAAGAGTCACTCTGAAGGGCACTGTCAAGGATTGGGTTTACGTGAATCCTCACTGTTTGCTGACGCTTGACGTGAAAGGTGAAGACGGCAAGGTGGTACAGTGGCTCGCGGAGACTCAGCCTCCGACTTCCGTCTTCCCCCTTGGCTATCGCAAGGATTCTTTCAAGCCGGGCGACGAGGTTACCATTACCGTGGAGCCAGTCAAAAATGGCCGGCCAATCGGCCGTATCCTTGGGGCGGTGCTCGCTAATGGGAAAACATTAGGCAACCCCCCTGCTGAAGGAGCACTTCCCGCCGCCGGCGCGGCGCAACAACCATAGTCCGGGCGCCAGCAAACGCCAATTCGCATCCAAAAGGGAGCCCGTCGGGTCCTCGAATCGACTAAGATTCGCGAGGATTCTGCCAACTGGAGTGATCGAGATGCGAGTTCACGCTGCCCGTCTAAGTTGCGCTGTCGTGTGCGTGATGTGGTCGAGCGCGATTGCCGCGGCCCAGACGCCTGCCGATCCGGGCCGTCAAGTCTTTGTCGGCCGATGCGCCAGCTGCCACGGGACCGACGGGAACGGCGGCGAGCTCGGTCCAGGCATTGCGACGCGCGTGCCCTCGCGGACCGACCAGGAGCTGGCGACGCTCTTTGGACAAGGGCTGCCGGCCGCCGGCATGCCGGCGTTCGCAAGCCTGAGCGGCGCGGAAACCGCCGATCTCATTCTTTACCTGCGCACCTTGAAGCCGCCCAACGGGTCCGGGCCCGTTCGCACATCGGTCACGCTCGCTGGCGGCCGCGCGCTCGCGGGTCTCGTCCTCAATCAAAGTGCGGGCGATCTGCAACTATTGGGTGACGATCGAAGGATTCATCTGCTCCGAAAGAGCGGCCAGCAATATCGCGTCGTCACCTCGCAGGCCGACTGGCCTAGCTATAACGGCGAGACCAGCGGCAGCCGCTACAGCGCGCTCGGCCAGATCAACAAGAGCAACGTGGGCCGACTGACTCCCAGGTGGATCTTTAGCCTGCCCAACACATCACGCCTGCAAGTCACGCCGGTTGTGGTGGAAGGCATGATGTACGTGACGAGCGCAAACGAATGCTATGCGCTCGATGCGGGCAGCGGACGAGAAATCTGGCACTATCAGCGTGCGCGAACCAAGGGCCTCGTCGGGAACGCCGCGGGCGGCATCAACCGGGGCGTTGGCGTTGCGGGCGACCGGGTGTTCATGGTCACCGATCACGCGCACCTCATCGCGCTCAATCGCTCTACTGGCGCGCTGCTCTGGGAGACCGAGATGGCGGACTGGCATCAGAATTACAACGCCACCGGAGCGCCGCTGCCCGTGGGGAACCTCGTCGTAACCGGCAGCTCGGGCGGTGACGAGGGCGTTCGCGGATTCGTGGCCGCGTTCGATCAGGCCACGGGCAAGGAGGCTTGGCGCTTCTGGACCGTTCCACGGCGGGGTGAACCGAGATCGGAGACGTGGCAGGGCAAGGGCATCGAGCATCCGGGCGGGACAACGTGGATGACCGGTGCGTACGATCCGCAGCTCGATCTCGTGTACTGGCCCGTCGGCAATCCGGGTCCGGATCTGATCGGGGACGATCGGCTCGGTGATAACTTGTATACGGATTCAATCGTGGCGCTCGATCCGAAGAGCGGCGCGCTGAAGTGGCATTTCCAGTTCACGCCGCACGACGTGTGGGACTACGACGCGCAGGAGCCGCCGGCCCTGGTCGATGCGATGTGGCAGGGTCAGCGGCGGAAGCTGCTGGTGCAGGCCAACCGGAACGGCTTCTTCTACGTGCTCGATCGCGCGAACGGCACGTTTCTGTTCGGCACGCAGTACGTGAAGAACCTCACGTGGGCGACCGGTCTGACGCCGGAAGGACGTCCCATCAAGGTGCCGGACATGGAGCCGTCGCTCGAGGGCAAACGCGTGTGTCCGTCGCTCGACGGCGCCTCCAACTGGTACTCCACCTCGTTCAATACGACGACCGGACTCTATTACGTCCAGACCAACGACAAGTGCGGCATCTTCACCAGGACGCCGATGGAGTGGGAAGCGGGAAA
>QHWL01000209.1:8340-14726 GCA_003222555.1 Acidobacteriota bacterium
CACACGGGTAAGGCGGTCTGGGAACTGCCGCAGACCGGAGCCGTCAACTCGTGGGGAGGTACTCTCTCGACGGCCGGCGGCCTAGTGATTTTCGGAGAGGACAGCGGCGCTCTGATGGCGGCCGACGCCGCGAATGGCAAATCGCTGTGGAGCTTTCAAACGAGTCAGCTCTGGAAGGCGTCGCCGATGACCTACATGTTCGACCACAAACAGTACGTGGCGGTCGCCGCCGGATCGAACATCATTGCTTTCGGTCTCCCAGAATGAAAGGGGGCACGCGGTGAAGATTCAGCGCTCGGTCGTCGTTCTTGCCGTTGCAGCGGTCGTAGCGATTCAAATGGCGTCGCGATGGTTGCCACCTGTGGCGGCTCAAGCCCCCGCGGCGGCCAGGACTGTCAACTGGCCCCTCCACAACCTCGATCTTGCCGGCACCCGGTATTCGACGATGGACCAGATCAACCGGTCCAACGTAAAGACTCTCGTCCCCCGCTGGCTCTTTCAGCACGGCGTCATCGACGGCGTCAGCAACCAGACCACGCCGGTCATCGTCGACGGCACGATGTACGTGACCGACTCGCGCGGCAGCGTCTATGCCGTGGACGGGGCCGACGGCCACCTTCTGTGGACGTACGACGTGACCGCCATGCTTGGCGGCGGCGCGCGTGAAGGCTACGTGTTCCGCAATCGCGGCGTCACCTACGGGGACGGCGTGGTCTACACAGCGGGCGGGTCGTTCATCTTCGCGCTCGACGCCAAGACCGGAAAGCCGATTCCGGCATTCGGGAAGAACGGCCAGGCCAGCGTCATCCTCGACGTGCTGAATCAGCGGTACGCCGACGTGAAATCGGCGATTAGCATGGGCTACTGGTTCACGACGGCGCCTCAGTATTACAAGGGCGTCTTGTACATCGGCAGCACGCGCAGCGAGAGTCACATTCCGGGCGGCCACGTCCTCGCCGTCGACGCCAAGACTGGCAAAGTGCTCTGGCATTTCAACACCATCCCGCAGGACGAGAAAGACCAGGGATGGGAGATTGCCGGATCCACTTGGGTGGGCGGCGAGCGTAACGGCGGCGGTATCTGGGAAACGGCTGTAATTGATGCCGAGCTCGGCATGATGTACGTCGCCGTCGGGAATCCGTTCGGCGACAGCACGAAGCGGGCCGGCATGAACCTCTTCACCGATTCCATCATCGCGCTGACGCTCGATACCGGCCGGCTGAAGTGGTACTTCCAGCAGACCCATCACGACGTGTGGGACTACGACTCAGGCGGTCCCCCGATCCTCTTCGAAATGCAGGTGAACGGCCGCCGCGTCAAAGCCGTGGCCGAGGCGAGCAAGAATGGACATCTCTACATCCTCGACCGTGAGACCGGAAAGCCGGTCCATCCGATCAAGGAGATGCCGGTCCCTACCGAGGACGCCGGTCCCGGCCAGGCGCCGTGGCCGACGCAGCCGATTCCGTTCACCGCCAGCGGCAAGCCGATGGAACCGGTGTCCCCCATCGTGCCGCTCGAGATTCCGCCGGAGCAGCTGGCAACGAACACGATCGCGCCCATCTTCAGCCCGATGCGGCCGAATCAGATTCTTGCTCCAGGCACCGGCGGCGGCGCCAACTACAGCCCGCTCTCCTACAGTGCGCAAACGGGGCTGCTCTATGTCTCGGCGATCGACCAGCCATACAGGGGTGGACGGGGGCCGAAGGGCTATTTCTCCGCGTACGATCCGACGACTGGCGAACTGAAATGGCGGCAGATCGTCGAGGGCTTTGGCCAAGCCGGGTCCGTCGTGACGGCGGGTGGTCTCCTGTTTGTCGGCACCGGCAGCAACATCGCCGGGTACTTCTTCGCCTTCGACGCCAAGACCGGCGATCTGCTGTGGAAATTCAACACTGGATCGGGCGTCTTCTCGTCCCCGTCCGTGTACATGGTGAATGGCGAGCAGTTCGTGGCCGTCGCGTCAGGCGGAGGAGATCGGGGACGTCGGGGCGGCGATCTCATCCTGAGCTTTGCGCTGCCGCCTCGATAGGGTGAGCACGCGCGACTGATGTCGGGACGTCTGCCTTCGGCACTGGTGGACGTCAGGCTGTTCAGCACCGCCGATGTGGGCCCGTTACAGCCCGGGCAGCGTTAGAATTCGTTCGCGGGACCGGTTCGCTACGTGTCGCTCGTTGTTTCCATCTTCTCGCAGGACATCCTGCCGATCTTCGTCGTCGCCGGAGTCGGGTTCCTGCTGGCGCGGCGCTTCGGCGCCAACGTGAAGACGCTCTCCACGGTCGCGTTCAACGCGCTGTCTCCCTGCCTCGTCTTCGATCAACTCGTCACGGCAAAGGTGAGCGTCGCGCAGTCGTGGCGGGTGGCGCTTTTCTGCGTCCTGCTGACCGTGGCGCTCGGCGTCACCGCGCGCCTCGCCGCGCTTCCGCTCCGGCTCGACCGCGCAACTCTCAGCAGCTTCCTGCTCGTCGTCATGTTTTCCAACAGCGGCAACTACGCGCTGCCTGTCGTGCTCTTCGCGTTCGGACGCGAATCACTGGCCTTTGCCAGCGTCTACTTCGTGACGAGCGCGATCCTGGTCTACACGGTTGGCGTCTTCGTCGCGGCCAGCGGTCGCGGCAGCATCCGGTCGGCCGTGCTCGGCCTCGCACGCGTCCCGACCATCTATGCGGTCGTCGCCGCCGTAATCGTGCTCGCCGCCGGCGCCACCGTGCCGCTCGCGGTCATGCGGCCGGTCGGACTCTTGAACGATGCGGCGCTCCCGGTGATGGTGCTGGCGCTCGGCATGCAGCTCGAGCGCGCCACGCCGTCCGCCCACCCCGCTGCAGTGACCGCCGCCGTCATCGTCTCGCTGGTCGTCGCGCCTATCCTGGCCTTCGCGCTCACCGCAACGCTCGGCCTGGCCGGCGCCGCCCGCCAGGCATCCATCATCCAAGCCTCGATGCCGGCGGCCGTCATCACGACCGTGCTGGCGCTCGAGTTCGATCTGGACGCAGGGTTCTCGACCAACGTCGTGATGTTTTCTACCCTCCTCAGCCCCTTCACGCTGGTCTTCCTGATCGCATATTTGCAGCGCGGCTACTAGTCTGAAAGAGCCCGCGCTATTTCGCGAGGGGATTCGGTCGGACCTGGAACTTCACAACCTTCGGCCTTGCACCCTTGCCGCCTTCCTGGTGCCAAGGCGTGTACATCGAGTAGCTCGACCAGAGCCCGCGACCCTTCCAGCCGGCTTTCGGGTCATCGATCCGGCCGGCCGCGTGACGGGCGGAGAATCCCAGCGGGTAAGGCACGCGTAAGGTCAACGTCTTCATCTGACCGTTTTGCGGCATCAGGACGAAGAATGAATCCGCGTTGAAGTCCCCGGCCACCAGGACGTCCTTCCCGAGACCGAGCGCGTCGTGGTGATCGATGTTCGTCAGATACAGCATGTCCGTGCTGAGATAGTCCGCCGCGCCCTTGAACGTGGGGCCGGGCTTCGTGTACGCCGTCCACCCCTCAGGGCACTGCTGACCGGTGGCCGTCGGTCCGTTCAGCACCTTGCACTTGCGGCGGTCGAAGCTCAGAACCTCATGGACGCCCCGCCAGTTCTGCCAGACCACGCCGTTACTGTCGATGGCCACGCCCCCCGAATATGGCAACGGTATCTTCGATGGCGGCGGTTCATAGACCTCGGCCTTGCATGACAGCGGCGGGTTGGCCCCGCGCTCGATGCGCACGAGCGTCGTGTCGTCGTGACCGATTCCCGAGCACCATACGCTGCCATCGGTCGGGCTGATGCCAATCGAGTAGCATCCGAATTCGATCCGGTGGTCCTTCTTGGGATCGATCGGTTGCTTGGGCTCGGTCCACTCGGTGATCTTGCCGTCGCCGTTGGTGTCCACAACGCCCGGGCACCATCCCTGCGATGCGGCGGCGTCGTGGGTCTTGTCGAATGTCGCCGTGTCGACCCAGCCGATGGCGTTGTCCTGGCCGAAGACGAGTGCGTCGTGGTCGTCGAACTGGTTATGATCCGCGGCAAAGCAGCTGTCGATGGAGGTGAACTGCTTCGTCTTCGGGTCATACAATTCGATCTGCCTTGCGCTCGGGCCAGGCATCGCGAAGTACTTGGCGAACTTGTTCGTCGAGCCGTCCTTGCAGAACGCCGGCTGTTGCTGTGGAGCGCGATTTCGTGCCGTGACCCACACGCGTCCTTTGCCGTCCATCGCCACGCTGCGCGGGTCGGCTTGCCGTTGCCAGATCTTTTCGTCGCCCCACGTCGGAGAGCTCGGGGTGTTGGCATCGAGCACGGGCCCGTTCGACGGAAGCTTGATCTCCGTCGTCCGGTTCTCTCGCGGATCGAGCACGGCAAGAATGTCGGAAGTCTGGATCGCCCCGTAGATCAGCCCGTTCGCGTTCAGTGTTGGAGAGCGCTCGTCGGTGCCAGCCGCATCGCTCCGTCTGCTGGTCGGCAGGGCCCAGTCCCACATCGAGATCACGAGGTTGCGCTCGACGCCGATGGGACGTGGCGGCGCTTCGGGATAGGCGCCGGCGGCAATCCGATCGGTCCAATCGGCGAACGCCTTGCGCTGCGCCCCGAGCCGCTTGAAGACGGCGCCCATGTTCGCCCCGTTGGGCCCCATCATCACGTGGTGATCCCAGGCATCAAGGGTCGAGGCATATGAGCCGTTCGACAATTCACGAGTCGCACGACTGCCCACTTGATGGCATGAGAAACACGCCTTGGTTTCCAGGACCACGTCCTTGTCGGAGTGTTCGCCTTTGGGGATCTCCAACAGGCTGAGCCAGTAATTCGCCGGATACACCTGCGCCGCGGCGCGTCCGTCCGGCGCGACGACCGCTTTGAGATCCAGTTGCTGCCCAGGTTTGGCGGCGACGCGCGCCGAATCCACTAACCCGTAACCCCGCACGAACACCTGATAGTTCGCCGTCGGTAAATCGGGCAGGAGGTAGCGCCCCTGATCGTCGGTCACGACCATCCTGGCGAACTTCGTCGGCAAGTCAGTGGTTTCCGCGATCACCCACACGCCGGCCTCGGGACCGTTCGAGCTCGTGACGCCGCCGCCGATGTCATCGCGATCGATCGCGACCGCGGTGCCGCCCCTCTGCTGGGCGCTGACCCAGGTGAACGAGGCCGCCAGTACGGCTGCCACGGCCAACGAACCTACTCTCGGATTCACAGGCAATTTCATGTCCTCCTCCAATCCGAATGTGCAGCGCGTCTGCAATTGCGCGCTACACGCGCCCGAAAGCCGCTACCCCGACACCGATCCCCACCGATACCACGCCCGAACGTTAGGTCCAAAAGCGGTGAATGTCAACGTGCGCGATGCTGTCTGCGAGAGCTCGGCGGACGCCGCGGCACGTGTTCGTCGGACCTTCGAGGTGGCAGACACCGCGATCGGGATGGCCGACAAATTTGATCGCCAGTCGCGCCTACTTCGGCTCCGGCGCGAGATTCTCGGTCAGCTCGATATACGTGCCCCATGGGTCGGTGAGGAACGCGATCTTGATTTTCGAGTTTGGAATCTGACGCGGAGCGGAGTCGAGCTTGATTCCCTGCGTTTCGAGCTTTTTCACGAACTCGTCGAGATTCTTCACGTCGAAGCCGAGGTGATCGAGCGAGCGGCCTTTGGTGGGGGCCAGCTTCATGTTGCTTGCCGAAAAGGAGATGTTGAAGCGATGGAAGTAGTCGCAATCGATCAGACCAGGCATCGCCACGCGCTGGCGCTTGCCGGGCAGTCCACCGAGGGTTTTTGCGTACCAGGCCTGGATTGCCGGGATGTCCGCCTCCATGGGAAAGGTGTGAATGTGGTCCATGCTGATCGGACCCGGCAATGACGGATCGCCAAACACCTCCACGCGGATGCCGTCCGGAGCATAGACGTACCCCTGGTTTGGATTTGTCTGCCCGACGTCGTACTTGACGTTGGCGGCCTTCCACCTGGCGCGCGCCGCTGTCAGATCCTTCAGCACGAAGCCGAAGTGATCGACGATGGACCCGGCGGGCGGACTTGTGGGCTCGGCCTGGCGCAGCATGATGAACACGCCGNGCGGGCCGTTCTCGACGAGAGTTCCTCCCATTACGGTTGTCCAGAACTGCTTCTGGGACTCGACGTCCTTCACTGCCAGGTGAATATGCCCCAGCCTGACGCCGAGGTCATTGGGGGGAGGCAGCTGCGCCCATGCCAACGTCGACGACAGGACACCCCCCGCAAGAACCGCCGCTGCAAAGAACGATGGAGCTTTCATGGTTGCACCATTTTCCAAGCGTTTACGTTCTGGCCATCCAAGATCGCATCATCCTATGACCTTCGTGGCCTATGGGCAAAACACGCGGGACTAGCGACGAACGACGACTCCAATTCCCCACGGCCTTTCGCCGACGGCGATTT
>QHWL01000773.1:0-828 GCA_003222555.1 Acidobacteriota bacterium
CGTTCTCCGGCTTTCGGCACCGGCGCGGCTCATGGTGGGTGTCGCAACGCTTTTTTCGTTCAAGACCATCCTCGCCGTCTACGCCGGCTGGTTACCACAGTTGGCGGGGATCGCGGCGATGCCGTTCTTGTTCGGAACGAGCGCGCTCGTGCTTGAACGCGCGTCGCTGTCATCAGCGTTGTCGCTTGGTGGAGCGGGAGCGTTGTCGCTGCACACCGGTCATCCACAGTTCACCTACTATGCCGTTCTGTTCATCATCTTGTGGAGCGTGCAAAGGATCGTACATCTTCTGACTGGAGGCGATGCGCGAAAGGCGATTCGGGTCTCCGCATCGCTCGGGCTTGCGGCCCTTGTCGCCTGTGGCCTGTCGTCGTACTTGATTTTGCCAATCGCCCGGGACCTCGCGCTCGTGACCCGCGGCGCGGCGAGCTACGACTTCTTTCTGGGCACGACCCCGTATCCGGTTGCGGCCCTTCTGACACTCTTCAATCCAGAGCTTTTCGGGACGCCGCTCGATGGCAGCTTCGTCGAGTCCTGGGAGTACGTGCTCTATTTCGGTGCGGTCCCTTCTGTGCTGGCCGTCCTCGCAGCGACTCGCAGTCGCGGGCGGCCCTATGTTGGTCCGCTCATTGCCGGTCTGATGCTCAGCATCGCGCTCGCCCCGAGCTCGCCGCTGCTGAGGGTGGTCCACGCCGTGGTGCCGGGGTACGACCTCTTGCGCCTGCCCCAGCGGATTCTGTTCCTGAGCCCGCTCTTTACGTTTGCCTTGGCGGGCGTCGGTTTTGATGAGATCCTTTCTGCGGTTCGCACCCTCCGCGCCCGACGCAT
>QHWL01000773.1:838-3912 GCA_003222555.1 Acidobacteriota bacterium
CCGTCCTCATCAGCCTCGTGGTTGTGGAGGGCATGCTTTGGGCCCGGCGGTATCTCAGGACCGCAACGCCGGTTGCCGTACCGATCCACGCCGACTATCTCGAGACGCTCTCACACTCGACCCAGCCAGCCAGGATCGCACCCCTGACGCGCTCGCTTCCGAGCTACGGGTCGGCGCCGGCTCTGGGCCTCGAGCTGGTGACGGGGTACGACCCGTTCAACATGCGTCATTACCAGAGATATCTGGATCTCCTTCAATACAATGAGGTGCGTGGCCCGCGTGCCGCGGTCTGGACCGACATCGGCGACATCCGCCGTTTCGACATGCTGGCCGCGTTGAACGTTCTCTATGTCGTCGCCCCACACCCGATCGACGTTCCTCCCGAATTCATGTTGGTCGCCTCCTTCGCAAACCAGCCGCAGTTTCGATTCTACGAGGGCGTGAGGACCGGTCCAGTGTACGTCTACCGCAATCGCCGGTTCCTCGCGCGGGCGTTTTTTGTATCAAACGTCGTGTCAGCGGCCAACGAGGAGGAGATCGACCGTGCCATGGAAAATGTCGACCTGAGGGAGGTAGCGGTCGTCGATGCCCCGGCGCCCACAGGGACGCCGGTCGCCGATGCCAGCGACTACGTCGAGATATCTGGTTCGGCGGCAGGTGCGCTTGCCGTCGCAGCACAGAATGCACACCGACGCTTTCTGGTCATCAGCGAAGTCTGGCATCCAGGATGGCGTGCCGCCGTCGACGGCCGTTCGGCAACTCTCTACCCAGGGACTGTGGCTGGAGCCAGGGGTCCACACAATCGAGCTCCGCTACTGGCCCCCAGGGCTGACAGCCGGCTCGATTGCGACCGGGCTCACCGGTGTGGTAGTTCTTGGTTTGCTTCTGATCGGGAGACGCCGCCTCAAGGCGAACCGCCAGTGAGAAGCCACGGGCATGGCGCGGGGCCTTAACCCCGCGTTCGCTGGGCCGAAGAGCCAGTGCAAAAACGAACGAAGTGTCCGCCTTCAGGGTCTGTGAACAAATCACGTTCAACGCAGAGGCCGCCGAGGCCGCAGAGAAGAAATGCTTAGGGGATTTCTCCGCGTGCTCTGCGAGCTCTGCGTTCAAACGTCGCATTTTTTCACAGGCTCTAAAGCCGGACACTACGTACGCCGCTTTGGGCGTTCATCCTTGAGTCCGCTGCGTCTCCGTAGCCGCATACAGTCGCAGTGCAGCGTCGCGTTCCTCGCGCGGGACGAGAGGAAATGTATCGAGCACGTGTTCGAACTCGGCGGTGCTGAGCTGATAGAGCTCGGCCACTCGCGCGTGGAGCCGCGCAAAGGCGGCGCCGTCCTGCCGCCGTCCGAGCACGCGCGCGAGCGCGGCGATCTCGCGGAACGCACGTGGCCGGTCCTCCCGGCGCGGAATCGGCAATTGTTCGATCGTCGCGGTCGTCACGTGAGTGGTCACGCGACGCCGGACCAGGTAGTTCACGACCAGGCTATTGAACATGGCGCACAAGAAGAGTTGGGATTGCAGCGGCAGGGGCGTGCGCAAGCAGAAAACGGTGTGCGTCGAGACGCATCCTGCCGGAAGGATCGCCGCGATGAGCGTGATGCGATTCGTCGCGCTGGCGACGTCCCGGTAGGCAAGCCGCGGACGCTCGTGTCGAGGCGGATCCAGGAGCCGCCGGGCGTCTCGTGCGGAGGTGCTGCGACGCGCCGACTCGAGATCCACGCGAAATGGCTCGATCTGCTTGCCCTCGACGATCGGAAGGCCGCCTCCTGCCGGCCGAAAGTGCTCTCGATCGTCGGTCGCATTGAGCTCCCGGCTGAACCGCGCCGACCAGCCGTTTTCGCCACCGAGGGGCGGAAACAGCGCTACCGCACGTTCGACAATCGCGAGGTCCAACGGCGTGCGGAGATCGGGAATAGCGCCGGCGTCAATCGAACGGGAAACCACGGCGAGGTGTGTGCCGGCTCGTCGCCGAGCGTCTCGAGTGCGCCCGGATCTCGCTCGCCCAGCCGGCACGCGATTGTGCGCGTCGATTGGCCGGCCGAGGCGGTGACCAGCAGGAACCGGACGCTGCGATGGATCGGGAAGACGCCGTGCTGGTTGTCGAAGCCGACCATCGCCTCCACGTCGCAGCTCGAGAGCAGCCGTTTGCGAAGCGCGGCGCTGCCATGATCGGTTGCCAGGCCGGACGGGAGCACGAGCCCGATTCGGCCCCCACGCCGGGCGAGCGCGATGGAACGTTCGAGGAACAGCTGATAGCGATTGGCATGTCCGGCCGACTGTGCCGTGTAGATGCCGGCGTCGCGCGTGAATCGCAGGACTGGGGCGATGTCGCCTCGCGACTGCGATCGCGATTGGGCCGACCCGGCGTCGGCGCGGACCATGTCCCACGGCGGATTACCGATGACGGCGTCGAATCCACCGCCCGGCCGGCGAGTGCCGTCGGCATCGAAGAAGACTTCCGGAAACTCGAGCTCCCAATGAAAAAACCGTCGCATGACCGCGATGTCGCCGGCCTGACGCACGTAGCGATCGGCGGTGGACTGGGGCAGCGCACCGCTGCCGGTGAGGATGACATCGCTGAGCGCGCCGAACGCCGACGAGGGCACTCGGTCACCGCTGGCGGCGAACCAGCACCCGCACCATAAGTCCGCGACGCGCTTCCATTTCGACAGCGCTGTGTGCCGCCGATTCAGCATCGCGAGCGCCTGCTCCTTGGCGCGCACTTCATCCAGCGTGTCGCCGGGGATCGACTCGAGCGAAAAGCGCACGGGCAACGCGTGCTTGAGCGCCTCGCGCACGCCGGCATCGTCGAAAAGGGGGAGCGTGGAACGATCGTCGGGACGATGGCGCCGGCCAAGGTTCGGGGCCTGACCGAGGCTCGCGACCCACGCGCCCAGGAGGCTGTCGCCGACCTGCAGACGATGATCCAGAAAGGTGAGCGGCCGGTCGGCGGCGAGGGTCGCGAGCCACAGCGAAAGCCGGGCAAGCTGCACGGCCATCGGGTTGAGATCGACGCCGTACAGGCAGCGCTCCGCGATGGTCCTGCGGATGGCCGCGCGCTCCGGCTCGCCGAT
>QHWL01000210.1 GCA_003222555.1 Acidobacteriota bacterium
TACGACGCCGAGCGCCGTGATCAATAAACTGCGTAGCGACGCCTCCGGTCAGCCATCAGGCTACGGCTTCGTCGGCGACCCCACCAACCCGGTTACTGGCCGGTACTACGGGTACTTGATCAACGCGGGCGGTTACTAACAAGTCGCGCGAGCGTGTTCAACACGGCGGTCCGGAAGGGCGGCAAGTCCGGCTAAGGCCGGACACTACGTACCGGCAGCCGGGTCCGGCTAAAGCCGGCCACTAGGCTCGTGTGAAGTCGATATATCCGCGGTTGACGTCGACCTGCGTCAGTTGAACGTTCACGCGATCGCCGACGTCGAGGCCCTGTTCGCCGCTCACGAGCTTGCCTTCGACCGGCGGCGACATCACTCGTACGAATGTCCCTTTGCCTGACGCGCCGGTCACCACGGCTTCGAAGCGATCGCCGAGGCGTGAGGCCACAAGCATCGCCGCGGCGGATTTCCGCACTTGCCGCTCCACTTTGTTGGCCGAATCCTCCTGGTGCGTGCAGTGTGCGGCGAGGCGGCTCAGTTCATCGATGGAGTACGGCGCGGGACGCTCGGCGAGCGCGGCCTTTACCAGCCTCTGCGTCATTGAACAAACTACCGCCTGAAAGGCGGTAGACTCTGCGCGCGACTGAAAGTCGCCGCCGCGCCGCCTGTGAGCGGTAGTTTGTTCATAGTTACGATCGTGGTTCCCGCTATGCCCACGTGCTCGCCTGCTCGACGCGGCCGATCAGATCGGACCAGCTGAAAACTAACCGGCTGAAAGCCGGTGGGATTAAACCTGGCACGTGGGCACTAAAGCAAGGCCGAAATGGCCGGGCGCGTCGCCGCCACGGTCCACGACGTACTCGCCAGGCCCCAGCAGCCGAATCACGGTGTGAGAGAGGTCCGAAAAATGCGTCGGATCGGCCGCTTTGCGCGCGGCGAGGTAATCGGCAAGCGCGCGCGAATCGGGCGACGGAGGCAGACGATCGCCGGTCTGTGCGGCCAGCGCGACGAGGCGGTCCCAGCGTTCGGGCTCCTTCACCACGCGGCGAATCGATGGACGGCCGCGTTGCTCGAGAAACCGGGCCGTCACGCCATTGGCCGCAATCATCAGGTTCTCGATCAGGCGTTTCGCGCGGTTCGGCACTTCCGGCCGAAGATCGCGCAGCGCCTCGCCGTCGAACTCCGGCCGCACCTCGGTCGTCTCGAACTCGAGCGCCCCATGCTCGTGACGCACGCGCCCGAGCGCTTCCGCGACCCGATCCTGCAGCGTGAGCTGCGCATCCATCCCCTCCACGGCGGAAGCCGCTGCCGGCAGCGAACCGCGGCCGGTCAGCCAGGCGTCGACAGCGTTATACGCGAGCTTCGCCTGGTTCTTCACCACTGCGCCGTACACGTCCGATTCGGCGAGCGACCCGTCCGGCGACACGACGAATTCGACGACGACCGCGAGCCGATCCTGGTGATCGGCGAGCGCGGTGAGATTGGTCGAAAGCTTCTCCGGCAGCATCGGGAAGGTCACCGCCGGCGTGTACACCGAGGTCGTGTTGACCTCGGCATGGCGATCCACCGGCGATCCCTTGAGTACAGTCGCCTCGACATCGGCAATGGCGACGAGAATCTTCACTCCGCCGCCAGGGAGGGTGTCGGCGACCGTCAACTGATCGAGGTCCCGCGAGTCGTCGTTATCGATCGAGCACCACAACAACGCGCGCAAGTCGCGCAGCAGTCCGCCGGGCGACGGCGGCGCCCCGGTCAGACTGGCGACTTCAGCGAGCGCGTCGCGCGGAAAATCGGGTTCGAGGCCGTGCGCGCGCATCGCCTCGACGGCTATGGCGACCAGATGCGCCCGGTTGGATGGGGGTGACGGATCCACCGTTCAGTCAATCCAATCCCGGAGCGTGTAATACGCGCCCACGACGGGAAGAAACCACGGCTTGCCGCGGTAGAGCGGAATGGCAGGAAAGCGATCGTTCAGCAGCGGGTGCTCGATCGGCTCACCGGCCATTCGGCGGGCAACGAGCGCGCCAAGGTACGTCGCCATCGCGATGCCGTGCCCGCAGTACCCGCCAGCGTAGTACGTCTCGTCCAACCGTCCGCCGTGAGGCAGCTGGTCGCGGGTGAACGCGACATTCCCGCTCCAGGCGTACTCAATGCGCGTTGCCGCGAGCTGGGGAAACACCTTCGCCAGGTCCCGCCGCAGAATGGCCGCCGCCCGCCGGGTCGCGCCGGGCGTAGGCTGGGCGAACTCGGCGCGCCCGCCGAAAAGAAGCCGGGCGTCGCGTGTGACGCGGAAGTAATGGAGGAAGTGCTTCGAATCGAACGCGACTCGCCGCCTGGGCAAGAGCGTTGCGGCCACCGACACCGGCAACGGCTCGGTCGCGATGACGTAACTGCCGATTGGCACGAGCCGCCGTTGTAACGCGGGAGCGGCGCCATCCGTGTACCCGTTGGTGGCGATGAGCACATCCCGGGCATCGACGACTCCGCACGAGGTTTCAATCGCCCAGCGCGCGGATTTCCGCGACAGCCGCTCGACTGCCGTACGCTCCGCGACCACCACGCCGGCACGAACGGCCGCAGCGTTGAGGCCCCGGACGTACTGCGCCGGGTTGAGGGCCGCGCTGCGCTCGTCGACGAGCAACCCGTAATAGGCGTCGCTGGCGATCTCGCGGCGCTGCTCGGCGCGCGAGACGAGCTCGACCCGGTGTTCGAACAGGCGCCCGAGCAGCCTCTGCTGTTGGCGAAACGCGTCGAAGTGCGAACGTTTCGACGCCGCTTCGATGTGGCCGGTACGCTCGTACTCGCACTCGATCGCCTCACCGGCGATCAACGCTTCGAGCGTCGCGATCGATTCGAGCGAGATGTCGAACAGCTCGCGGGCGCGCGATGGGCCGACGCGCGTTACGAGCGTCGACGGATCGAGCTTCAGCCCGGTGACGACCTGGCCGCCGTTTCGCGAACTGGCGCCCCAGCCGACCCGTTCGCGCTCGAGCACCACAACCGACGCACCCGCGCGCGCCAGTTGCCGCGACGCCGCAAGGCCGGTATATCCGGCGCCGATCACCGCCACGTCGAAGCGGCGCGACTGTGGAACTTCCAAGTTCGAACTTCCAGATTCTGAGTTCGGAACCGTGTCCCACCAGTACGGAGACTCTTTCAACGTGACGACCGGCGCATCCGCCGTATTGTAGCGCCGCGCGAGTGGGCGCCCACGTGGCGGAGGGCTTTAGAGCCTGTGGACAAATCACGTTCAACGCAGAGGCCGCCGAGCCCGCAGAGAAGAAATGCTTAAGGCATACAATAACAGTCACTTAAGCGTCAGAGTGACGGAAGGTCTCTCGATGAACACCGCCATGTAGGCCTCTGAACGACGTATGTGGCCTTTTTCATGCTTGAGTGTCCCACCAATCGAAGCACCGTCAACGGAGGCTCGCATGCAAATTTACAGGGAAGGAATCAGTATCCAGATTCTGCGATCGTGGCTGCTGGTTGCAGTCGCGCTCTTCGCCGCCGCGGACGTCGCGAGAGCCCAATCGACCAATGGCAGGATTTCGGGGCAGGTCGTCGACGCTCAGGGGCTCGTGCTGCCGGGCGTCACTGTGAATGCCACCTCGCCGAATCGTCAGGGCATCCTCACCACCACGACGTCCGGCAACGGCGACTACATCTTCACGGCGCTTCCGGCCGGGGTCTATACGATCTCGTTCGAGCTCAGCGGATTCCAGCAGCAACAGCGGACGGTCACCCTCGCACCGACACAAACGCTGCCGCTCGATGTCACCATGGGTCCCGCGGCACTCACCGAGACGGTGTTCGTCGTCGGACGCACGGCCGACGTGCTGACGCAGACGGCGCAGGTCGCCACGAACTTCAAGCAGGATCTCGTCGCGACGCTGCCAACGAACCGGGACATCAATTCGTACCTGCTGCTGGCTCCCGCCGTGCACCCGACCGGTCCAAGGGGCGCGTACTCGATTTCTGGTTCGGTATCGTACGAAAACCTGTTTTTGGTCAACGGCGTGACGGTCAACGAGAACATCCGTGGCCAGGCGAATGACTGTACATCGAAGACGCGATTCAGGAGGCGAACGTCGCCACGGCTGGCGTGTCGGCTGAGTACGGCCGTTTCAGTGGCGGCGTCGTCAACGTGGTCACGAAGTCGGGGGGGAACCAATTCACCGGATCGTTCCGCGAGACGTTCAACAACGACGGTTGGCGTACGCTGACGCCATACGAGGACACCTCCATCGCCGCCGATCCGGCGCACAAGGAAACCCGCGTGAGCAAGCTCGTACCGACGCACGAGTACACGGTCGGTGGTCCTGTGCTGAAGGATCGGCTCTGGTTCTTCACCGCCGGACGAATCCAGACTCAGAAAGAAGGGCGCCAGCTCGTCGCCACAAACGTTCCATACACGTTCCAGGAGCCGACGCGTCGCTACGAGGGCAAGGGAACGTTCTCGGCAACGTCGAACCACCGGTTCCAGGGGGCGTACACGAAGATCATCGACGATCAGGTGAACAACACGTTCAACACGGCGGCGTCGATGGACCTCAACAGTCTCGAAACGCGCAAGTTGCCGCAGGATTTGTACGTGGTGAATTACAGCGGCGTCATCACGCCCACCTTCTTTGTGGAAGGCCTGGTGTCCCGACGCCGCTTCACGTTCGAAGGTTCCGGTGCGAAGTCGACGGATCTCATCGACGGGACGCTCATGATCGACAACGCGCGCAACTATCGGTACTGGTCGGCGACTTTCTGCGGTGTCTGCGATCCGGAGAAGCGCGACAACCAGGACTTCTACGGGAAGGGCACGTACTTCCTGTCAAAGAAGGGCTCGGGCTCGCATACGATGGTGTTCGGGGGCGACGCCTTCAACGACGTCCGGTCGGCAAACAACCATCAGTCGGGCAGCGACTACCGCATTCTCGGCACCGGGTCCATCGTCCGCGGCGCGGGAGAATCCGCGGCCATCTATCCGGTGCTGCTCGGCGACGGGACGACCCGCATTCAGTGGAACCCGATTCCTATTTCCTCCAAAGGCTCGAAGTTTCGCACCTATTCGGCGTTCTACAACGACAATTGGCGAGTCAACGCGAAGCTGACGGCCAACCTGGGCGTGCGGTGGGACAAGAACCACGGGCTCGATCAGCAGGGCACGCTGGTCGTGACGACCAGCGCAGTCAGCCCGCGTCTCGGCGTCGTGATCGACCCCACGGGCGGCGGGAAGTTGTCGGTGACCGCGAGCTTTGCGAAGTACGCCGCTGCGATCTCCAACAGCGTCGCCGATGCCGGGTCGGCCGCGGGAAACCCGCAGCAGTTCCGGTTCTTCTACCGCGGACCCAACATCAACGCCGATGCCAAGGCGGCGAATCTGACGCCCACGCCAGCCGCGATCCGTCAGGTGTTCGACTGGTACACGGCCAACGGCGGCGCGAATTTGCCGTTCGCCGACGCGCCAGTTCTTCCTGGCGTTGCGAGGAAAATCGGTTCGGCCTTGAAATCGCCGAGTGTGCTGGAGTACGCGACGGGGGTCAACCGGCAGTTCGGAACCCGCGCAGCCGCCCGCGCCGATCTCGTGTACCGCGACTATCGCGATCTGTACGTTTACCGGCAGGACACGACGACCGGCAAGGTGGCCGCGAGTACCGGCCAGCAATTCGACCTGACGCTCGTCGAAAACACGAACGACTTGAAGAGGCGGTACGCCGGGCTGACGACTCAGGGCACCTATCGGTTCACGACGCGAGCCGATGTCGGCGCCACGTACACGCTTTCGCGCTCGTGGGGCAACTTCAATGGCGAGAGCGTCGGCAGCGGTCCGACGCCGGGTGAAATTCTGCAGTACCCGGAGTACAGGCAGGCGTCGTGGAACTATCCCGAGGGTGATCTCCAGACCGATCAGCGTCACCGCGCGCGGCTCTGGATCAACTACGGT
Organism: Acidobacteriota bacterium; assembly: GCA_003222555.1. Lineage (GTDB taxonomy): Bacteria > Acidobacteriota > Vicinamibacteria > Vicinamibacterales > CAVVIG01 > JAHFUJ01. The sequence goes on from QHWL01000210.1 coordinate 5,933, forward strand.
CTTCCGTGGGTGGACGGCCTGACGCTCAGCCTGCTCGAAACGCTCGAGAGCGGGGTGCCCTATGGCGCGAACAACTTGAACAACGCCAGCGCGAACGGCGTCGACCCGCGTCCGTATGTGACCAACCCGGGCTACCTGACACCGCTGACCGGCGCAGTGACGAATTACTTCTTCACGCCTCGCGACGCGTTCCGCGCGGAGCGTGAGGCTCGCGCCGATTTCGCGGCGAACTACACCTATGGGCTGAAGACCGGGAACCGGCGAGTGGACCTGTTCTTTCAGGCGCAGGTGATCAACCTGTTCAACCAGTTCCAGCTCTGCGGCTCCGGCGACACGGTGTTCCTCAACGGCGGAACGGTGACGCAGACTCGCATCGACCAGACCATCCGCACGGCGGTCAGCAATCCTACGTTGTATCAGCCCTTCAATCCGTTCACGACCACGCCCGTCCAGGGCGTCAACTGGGATTACGGTCCGAACTTCGGCAAGCCACTCAACCGGTTCGCGTACACCTCACCGCGGACGGTCAGAATCGGGTTCGGGGTGCGGTTCTAACGGGGCAGGTGGGGCTGGTGGGGCAGCTGGGGCTGGTGGGGCAGCTGGGGCTGGATGGGTAACCCATGGCCGGAA
>QHWL01000177.1 GCA_003222555.1 Acidobacteriota bacterium
CGCCGAGCGACTGGCAGTACGCGTCGGCTCCGGCCAGACCGCCATAATTGGCTCCATCGCCCTTGCCCACGCTCGTGATGAAGAACGACATGGGCTGCGGCGGCCCAGCTGGCCCGCGGCCTCCCCCTTGTGGCGGCTGCTGCGCGCTCCCCAGGTAGGAGCCCAGCAGCATGGACAGCATGGCTGCGGCAAAAACAACTCGCCTCTTACTCATCGCGGTTTCTCCTTGTTGTTTGATGAGACCGTCCAGTCCTTCGCTCTCGCCGGTATTCTAGCCGAGGGCCGCTCCGTCGTCCATATCCCTTGACACATGAAGCCGAAGGCCATTTGCTATTGTAAATTGTAAATTCCTATGAACCACTTTCATCCCCACGTGGCGCGCTGGTTCGCCGATACGTTCGGCGAGCCGACGCCTGGGCAACAGCAAGGCTGGCAAGCGATTGGATCGGGCCGCCACACGCTGATTGCGGCGCCGACGGGATCGGGCAAGACGCTGGCGGCCTTTCTGACGGCGCTCGACGGTTTGTTTCAGGATGGGCTGCGTGGGCCTCTACCCGACGAGGTCCGAGTCGTTTATGTGTCACCGCTCAAGGCACTGAGCGCCGACATCCACAAGAATCTCGCGCTGCCGCGGCGCGGCATCGCCCAGCGCGCGGGAGCGATGGGGATCGACCCGCCTCGCATCACGGCGGCCGTGCGGACCGGCGATACCAGCCAGTCCGAACGCGCCGCCATGCTCCGCACGCCGCCGCATATTCTGGTCACGACGCCGGAGTCGTTGTTCCTGCTGCTGACGGCGGAGCGCAGCCGACAGATGCTGCGGACGGTCCGGATCGTCGATGAGATTCACGCGGTGATTGGCACGCGCCGCGGCGCGCATCTGGCGCTGTCGCTCGAGCGCTTGCAGGAAGTGGCGGCCGCGCCGCTGTTGCGCATCGGCTTGTCGGCAACGCAGGCGCCTGTCGAGACGGTCGCGAGGTTCCTCGTCGGCGACCGGGTCGACGGAGCTGACGCGACTCGTCCCGACTGCGCCATCGTCGACGAGGGCCACCGCCGAGCGCTCGATCTGGCGCTCGAGCTGCCCAAGTCGTCACTCGAAGCGGTGATGTCCAACGAGATCTGGGAGGAGTACTACGATCGCCTCGCCGAGCTCGTGAGGGCACATCGCACCACGCTGGTGTTCGTCAATACACGCCGTCTCGCCGAGCGCCTTGCCCGGCACCTCAGCGATCGCCTCGGCGACGAAGCGGTTACCGCGCATCACGGGAGCCTGTCGAAAGAGCGGCGACTCGACGCGGAAGCGCGACTGAAAGGGGGCGCGCTCAAGGCGCTCGTGGCCACCGCGTCGCTGGAGCTCGGGATAGACATCGGTCACGTCGACCTCGCGTGCCAGATTGGATCGCCACATCGGATCGCGACGCTCTTGCAACGTGTGGGTCGATCGGGCCACACGGTGGCCGGCCTGCCAAAAGGCCGCGTGTTTCCGACTTCTCGCGACGATCTCGTCGAGTGCGTGGCGCTTATCCGATCGATCCGACAAGGCGAGCTGGACTGCATCGTGTCGCACGATACGCCGAGCGACGTGCTGGCTCAGCAGATCGTCGCCGAAACCGCGTGTCGCGAGTACACCGAAGACGAGCTGTTTGCCCTCGTCCGGCGGGCGTGGCCTTATCGCGCGCTTGCGCGGCCGCAGTTCGACGCGGTTGTGGCCATGCTCGCCGACGGGTTCGCCACCAAGCGCGGCCGGCGCAGTGCGCTGATTTACCGCGACGAAATTCACGGGCGGCTTCGCGGCCGGCGCGGCGCCCGGATGCTCGCGCTCACCTCTGGCGGCGCGATTCCGGAAGTCGCCGATTACCGGATGGTCCTCGAGCCCGACGACACCTTCATCGGCACGCTGAACGAGGACTTCGCCATCGAAAGCATGGCGGGCGACGTGATTCAGCTCGGCAACATGTCGTGGCGCGTCCTGCAGGTCGGCGCAGGCGTCATTCGGGTCGCCGACGCGAAGGGCACGCCCCCGAATATTCCGTTCTGGTTGGGCGAAGCACCTTCGCGGAGCGACGAGCTGTCGAGCGCAGTCAGTCGGCTGCGCGCCGACATCGAGGCCCGGCTCGAGCCCGGCATTTCGAGTGCCGTCGCCGACGCGCCGTTCGACCAATCCGTCGCCGGCTGGCTGGCCGACGATGCTGGCATCGACAGGGTCGCCGCCGAGCAGACGGTTTCGTATCTTGCGAGCACGCGAGCGGCGCTCGGCGTGGTGCCCACGCAGGACACGCTCGTCCTCGAGCGGTTCTTCGACGAGTCCGGCGGGATGCAGCTCGTGCTGCACGCGCCCTTCGGCAGCCGGATCAACAAGGCCTGGGGCCTTGCGTTGCGCAAGCGATTCTGCCGCCAATTCAATTTCGAGCTGCAGGCGGCGGCCACCGACGACGCGGTGCTCCTGTCGCTTGGGCCGCAGCATTCGTTTCCACTGGCCGACGTTTTCCGCTACCTGCATCCGGCCACCGCCGAGGACGTCCTCGTGCAGGCGCTGCTCGACGCGCCGGTGTTCCAGACGCGGTGGCGCTGGAACACGACGATCTCGCTGGCCGTTCCGCGGTTCCGCGGCGGGCGGAAGGTTCCTCCTCCGCTGCAGCGAATGCTCGCCGACGACCTTTTGACGTCGGTGTTTCCCGACGCCGCTGCGTGCCTGGAGAATATCCCTGGTGATCGCCAGCTTCCCGACCATCCACTGGTCGCCCAGGCCATCCGCGATTGCCTCGAGGAGGCGATGGATTTCGTCGGCCTCGCGCGAGTCCTGACGCGCATCCAGGCCGGTGGCATGCGCCTCGTCACCCGCGACACGCCGGAACCCTCGCCGCTGTCACACGAGATCCTGAACGCCAAGCCATACGCATTTCTTGACGATGCGCCGCTCGAGGAGCGGCGGACGCAGGCCGTCTACGCGCGCCGCGCCAGCGAGCCGGCGTCGGCCCAGGATCTTGGGACGCTGGATCCATCCGCAATCATGCGCGTGCGCGAGGAGGAGCGGCCCGATCCCCGCGACGCCGACGAGCTTCACGACGCGCTTGTCACCGCAGGATATCTGCCGAGCCTGGAAGCCGACGCGCTGCCCGGCGACTTCTTCGCTGAGCTCGAACACTCGAGACGGGCCGCGCGCGTGGCGCTGCCCACAGCGACGGGCTGGATTGCCGCCGAGCGTCTCCCGGAAATGGCCGCTGTGCATCCGGCCATGGCCATCGCGCCGGCGCTCGAAACGCCGCCCAGCCGGGCGTCGCGGCAGTGGACCCGCGAGCTCGCGATCGTCGAGCTGGTTCGCAGCCGGCTCGCAGTGATTGGGCCGACGACCGCCGCGGCCCTCGCGACGTGGCTGGCGATTCCCGATCCAGACGCGACGACGGCCCTCATCGCGCTCGAAACAGAGGGCGTCGTGTTGCGCGGCCGCTTCAGCGCCGGCGCGAGCGAGCTCGAATGGTGCGACCGTCGTCTGCTCGCGCGCATTCACCGATACACGCTCAACCGCCTGCGCGCGGAGATCGAGCCGCTCAGCCCGGCTGATTTTCAGCGCTTTCTCTTCGTCTGGCAGTACGTCGATCCCGCGCAACACTTGACCGGCATCGATGGGCTCCGGGCGATTCTCTCCATCCTCGACGGTGTTGAGCTGCCGGCGAAAGCGTGGGAGCGCGCGGTGCTGCCGGCTCGGCTCGATCGGTACGACAAGGCCTGGCTCGACATGCTGTGCCTGACGGGCGAGACAGGGTGGGCGCGGTTGAGCATGCCCACCGAGGGGGCGACCGGTACGAACGCGGCGCTGCGCGTCGCGCTATTTTTGCGCGACCATGCCGATGCCTGGCACACGCTGAGGTTCAGCGATCGCCGAGAGGTCGACGCGGTGGAACAGCGGCTCAGCGACCACGCCTGCCAAATACTGGGGACGCTGCGTACACGCGGCGCTTCGTTCCTCAACGAGCTCGTCAGGGCATGCGCGCTGGAGGAGTCCGCCATTCACGCCGCCATCGCGGAACTGGCGGCCGCGGGTCTCGTCGTCTCGGATGGATTCGCCGGTGTTCGAGCCGTGTTGCGCACGCTGCGTCATCGGCCTGCACAGCGGGACCGGCGTCAGGACCCCGCGGGGCGGTGGTCTCCGGTAAGGGTCGAGCTGTCGCCTGTGGACCGGGAAGCGGCTGTCGAGACGCAGGCGAGAGCGCTACTCGCCAGGTACGGCGTCGTTTTCCGCCGCCTGCTCGCGCGCGAGACCAACGCGGTTGCGTGGCGCGCGCTGACCGCGATCTACCGGCGGCTCGAGGCCCGAGGCGAGATTCGCGGAGGCCGATTCGTGTCCGGCATGTCGGGCGAGCAGTTCGCACTGCCGGAGGCGGTGGAACGCTTGCGCGAGGTCCGAAAGAGTAAACGCGACGGCCGCCTTATTACGATCAGCGCGGTCGACCCGCTCAACCTGACCGGCATCCTGACGAGCGGCGAGCGCATCCGGTCGATTACATCGAACCGCCTGGCTTACCGCGACGGCGTGGTGCTGGCGGCGATGGAAGGTGACTACGTGCGGCCCCTTTCCGAGATCGATCCCACCGTCGCCGGTGGCCTCGCGAGCGCCCTCGCGGGACGCCGTCTTCCGCCGGTCACGAGCGGCTTCGTCGGACGATAGCGTCGCGCGAAGAAAGCCCAGCAACGCGCGGCCGCGAAGGGGATTTCGCTGCCTATGACAGATCTCGAGAGCGCCATGTGCGGCATCGAGTTTCGACATTCACACGCGCTGCTCGACGAGATACCGTCGGCCTACAAAGACATCGACGAGGTGATCCAGAACGCGAAGTCACTTATCGAGGTAGAGCACACGCTTTTTTTTTTCATCAACATCAAAGGCGACTAAACAGCAGGCTCAGGGCAGGTTGACTTGGGTCGCGGATGAGCTCCAGCCGCTACACGTGATTGCGATAGGGGCCGATATACGTGATAGAGAAATTCGTTAGAGTCGATCTCCCAGCCGCTCTACGGCGCGTTGACGATCCACGACGTCGGGATCAATGCGACGAACATTATCTTCCTCATCGCTGATCGTGCGCTGAGGTTCGGAAAGGACGCTTCCAATGAGGGTCAGCCGCCGCGCGACGCCGTTCGTCATGCTCGCAACAACGGTGGTCGCGGCCGTCACCATGAGTCAATGCGGCGGTTCGAGTTCGCCGACTGGTCCTACAGCTCTAGCCGTGGCCAGTGTGGCGCTGAACGCGGCGAGCGTCGCGGTAGGTGGTACCGGGCAGGGCACAGTTACTCTTACGGCGGCGGCGGCTGGAGGGGCGACTATTCCGCTATCCAGTAGCAACCCATCGGTTGCCACGGTGCAGACGCCTGTCACCGTCCCACCAGGCTCATTGAGCGCAACGTTCACGGTGATGGCGGTGGCATCCGGCACGGCCACAATCACAGCGTCGCTCAATGGCGGCACCCGTCAGTCGCCGACCCTCACCGTCACAGCAGCACCCACTCTCTCCTCGTTGTCGCTAAGTACGTCCAGCGTGGTGGGCGGAAACAGTGTGAACGGCACCGTGATACTCACCGGCGCCGCTCCAGCCGGCGGCGCCGTCGTGACGTTGTCGGGCAGCGATCCGGTCACCACCGTGCCCGCGAGCGTTACCGTGCCGGCCGGCTCGGCGAGCGCGACGTTCGTCATCTCGACGAGGACCGTTGGCGGCACCATCTCCACCGCGATCAGCGGTTCGTACGGCGGGGCCTCAGCGTCCGCCGTGCTCTCCGTCACGCGACCGACCGTCGCAACGGCGAGTTTTGGCGTCTCCGGCCCGTCAGAAACGGACACGTGCACGATGACGAATAACGGCAATACACTCAACTGCACATTCAACGGCAGCACTTCGACGGCGCCGGGAACCATCACTGCCTGGGACTGGTCGTACAGCGTCGCGACGACGTTCTCGCAAACCACGTCGGGCCCGGTGCTGACGATGCCGACTGTCAACTGCGGTTTCCTGCCGCAGCCTCCACTGCCGGCGGGCGCCTCCTGGTTTACGCTGATCGTCAGGCTCAAGATTCACGATAGTCTCGGTAATGTCAGCGCGGAGGCGATAGACAACAGCGCGCGGCTGCTGCCCCAGGGCGTCTGCGGCTTCTAGAAATGGTCCGCACGATTGGCTAGTGCGCTGAGCCCGTTTTGACTGTGTATGCGCTCGAGACAGAAACGCTACTTGCAGGGTAGTCGCTTTTCCTATCGCTCCGCCGGTCGCGACCTTTCCGAAACCCTTTTCGAAAAACGTTTGCAATTTTCGGAAAATGTTGTCATCGGGGCTTTCTACATCCGCATCGGCCCCGCAAAAATTGTCCCGCGTGCCTGACAACGACTGTCAAAAGGAATGCCTTCCCGCGCAATGTCGTGCAGCTCGGAACGGCATCTGGTTTGAACGTACCTCGTTTGTTCGAGCCACTGCTCAAGGAGAGACACGATGCGCAGCCCGAATCTTCAGCTGACGGTGAGCAGCGACCGTTTTAGCATCACCCCACTGCCTCCGCAGGTGGAATCACGTTGCACGGCCGGCGAACGCTGTCAGACGCGTGCGAGTCATCGTCTGTTGTGGTCGGACGCCGCGGGGGGAGTTGAGCTGCTCTGCGACACCCACGCGTTACTCTGGGCACACGATCATGGCCTTCTCATCACAACGGCTAGACTCGGCGACCCGCTCGTCTAGTCCTCATCGTTCGAGGCGTTAGCGGAGAGATTCGAGCGCCTTCGTTCCGGCGGTTCAATCGGTTTGGCGGTCCCCTCAACCGTGCGTGCTCCACCCGAATCCCGAGCACCGCTTCGCCATCAGGTATTTTATAGATCGCAGCCGCCTTTGCTGGCGATGCCACAGCGATCGCAGACGCGGCGGCGACCGCGCGCGCCGTAGTTGTGTCCGCCTTCGTGAATAGATTTCCCAGCATGGTAAAATCACGGTCGCAGGCAAGAGTCTCAGCTGGAAGAAAATAGGAGGCGCTCACATGAAAGCCGGAGTTCTTGTTCTGGGAATGGCGATCGCCGTGGTGGCCTCGGCCGGTCGTCCCTACGCTCACCACTCGTTTGCGGCGACGTACTTGGAGGACAAGACCGAGAAAATCGAAGGGGAGCTGGTGCAGTTCCTTTTCCGCAACCCGCATTCCTTCGTGCAGGTGATGGCTCCCGACGCGAAGGGCGAGATGCAGCGGTGGGCTATCGAGTGGGGCGCGGGCGGCCGGCTTGGAAACCAGGGCGTCACGCGCGAAACGTTGAAGCCCGGCGATCGTGTCATCATCACTGGCAATCCCGGCCGAAATCCTGACGACCGTCGGCTCCGCATGCGGACCATCGAGCGGCCTGCCGACGGGTGGAAATGGAGCGGGATAGTTGAATGAGTCAGCGTCCGATCGGTAGTCGATAGTCCGTAGGCCCCGATCCGACGGGCGTCCAGGTGCTGCAACAGTGCTGGGAGCTGGGCTCACAAATCGGGACCATTGTCACGACCAGCGTGGGTCATCCCACCGGCGCGAAAGTGCAAATTGTGCCGATGGAGCCAAGCACCAGCTGCCCGGCACCATGGGCGGCTGCAACCCGCGGCGTGATTCGCCGAGGTTCATCAGGCTGATCGAGACCGGACAGTTCGACATGACGTCGATCTCGACGGCCACTTTTCCCCTCGATCGAGTCAAGGACGCGTTTCAGGCGGCTGCAGATCGCACTACCGTTTCGGCGTCGGTGGTGTTCCGCGCCTGATGCCGCCTGCCGCGCGCGTGCAGCGGGTGCAGTAAACTGAAGCGGTTTTTCGCAAGGCTGTAGGCGGGTCTTCAGGGCCTGTGAAAAACGCGACGTTTGAACGCAGAGCACGCTGAGAAATCTTGGGCATTTCTTCTCTGCGGCCTCCGCGGTCTCTGCGTTGGACGTTTTTT
>QHWL01000772.1:0-1193 GCA_003222555.1 Acidobacteriota bacterium
GTTGCCGGCCGCTGCTAAAGCCGTCTTCACAAGCCTGTGCTGGCGCAGGCCTTCAGAGATTGTGAACAAATCACGTTCAAGGTAGAGACCGCGGAGGCCGCAGAGAAGTTCCTGATGTTGTTGAAGGCAACCACGAAAGCACGAAAGCACGAAGCCACGAAGAAAGCCAACGTACTTTTCGTGTTTTCGTGTCTTCGTGGTTGTATTTTCTCCGTGAGCTCTGCGTTCAAACGTCCCAAGCCGACGTTTGGGATAGTCGGTCTTCAGCGCCGCGTGGGACGAATCACTGGGGATTCGGCCGGCGCGTCACGACGCGCACGTTCTCAACGTCGGCGTCGGCGACGACGACTTCGGTCGGGTGATCGATCGATCCGCCGGGACCGAACGAGCGCGCGTTGACGAGACCGCCGCTGACGCCTCCCGACATCCCGGACGACCACGCAACGCCGGAGCTCCCGCTGCCGATACTCGAGGGGCCCCTGCCTCCGACGATCATCATGATCGAGGCGGTCACCCTGTAACTGCCCGCGGGCACCTCTCCGATCACGAACCGTCCGTCATCCAGCGATTGTGCGCTGCCGGCGAAACCGATGAACATCCCAATCCCTGAGCGCGGATCGCCCCTCAACGTCACCATTGCGCGCGCGATCGGGCTGCCGCTTTCGTCGACCACGATGCCTGAAACGCTGAACACGGGCGCGGTCTGCATGGTGAAGACAATGTTGCCGACCTCGGCGCCGGAAACAATGACGATCGGCTGCGCCGCGGCCTCGTCTGTCGTCCCCGGATAGAACGTCGTTGCCGTCGTTGTGCGCGCCGTGCCGGCGGCGGTTGGCGCAACCGCCGGGCCGCCAAACGGTGAGACGCCGGGCATCGCGGCGATGACGTACTCGCCCGGCGCGAGGCCGGACACGCGGAATTCGCCGAGATCATTGGTCTGCTGGCCACTCTGCATAGGCGCGGGACCAAACCGACGGCCAGGTGCCGACGACTGGGCGCGCCGCATCGCAACGATGCGGGCGTCGGGCATCGGTTCGCCGTTCGCATCGAGCACGCGACCGGTGATCGCGCCGCCTCTTTGCAGCCGGAAGTCGACGTTGTCGAGCGACTGCCCGGCGGCCACCGTGATCGTCGGTGGCGGCTGTGGAGGATTGGAGAGCGGCACGAAGCCGGCCTTCTGCACCTCGACGCGG
>QHWL01000772.1:1319-1824 GCA_003222555.1 Acidobacteriota bacterium
AAATGCGGCCGGCCGCAGCCGGCACGGCGGCCTGGCTCAATGTTAGTGCGACGAGGAGACCGACAGTCGACATCATCGCGTGACCTCCGACTGATTAGCCATATTTTAGCTCAATCGACGGGGCGGTCGTGATGCCTTTTGGCGCCTGTGTGGCCGGCGATTGTTCGCGTGAAACCCAAAGCTGCCGCAAGACCGACAAGGCCAACATCAAGAACGCAATCGCGCAAGCTCGATAGGTCAACCGCGCCCACCGCGCACCTACTCGACGAAACACACGGTCGACTAACGCCGCGACCACGAGTGCCCATAATGTCGACGACACCATGAAGCCGGCGAAGAACACGATGTTGTCGACGACTGTCGGGTCCTTCACGCCTATCGCCCCGAGGGCACTTCCCATCGCAGCCCAATAGGCGACGTTCTGGGGATTGGTCAGCGACAGGAGTACGCCGGAGCGCAGCGCCTCGTGACGATCGACTTCATCGGATGTCGCGCCAACAGCGAC
>QHWL01000772.1:1890-2336 GCA_003222555.1 Acidobacteriota bacterium
ATTCGCAGCGATTCCAACCGCAACAGCAGGCCCACGCCAGTCAAGCCCACCACTGCCCAGAGCGCGTCGCCCACCAGAGAGCCGAGCTGCACGGCCAATGCCGAACGGAAGCCGCCGCGAACGCCTTGGCGAACCGTTTCAGCGAAGACGGGACCTGGTGTGGCGTTGAACACCAGGCCGAGGACGAAAGCCGTAATGAGCAGCGTCAGCACGTCATTTTCCGGCGCAAGCGCCGCCCGCGGCGAGCGGAACCGTGAGGGGATGTCAGGCGGCGACTTCGAAGAGTCCTGCCGCGCCCATGCCGCCGCCGATGCACATCGTCACCACGACGTATCGCACCCCGCGGCGTTTACCCTCGATGAGCGCGTGGCCGACCAGGCGGCTGCCGGTCATGCCGTAAGGATGGCCGACCGCAATCGCGCCGCCATTGACGTTGAGCCTGTCGT
>QHWL01000772.1:2462-3271 GCA_003222555.1 Acidobacteriota bacterium
GCGACCGCGAAGCCGCGGAAGATGCCCATCGGCTTGAGCCCCCTTTTCCCCGCGACGCTGTCGCTCATGACGACGCAGACGGAGGCGCCGTCGGAGAACTGGCTGGCGTTGCCGGCGGCGATCACGCCGCCCTCGATCGCCGGTTTGATTTTGGACACGCCTTCGTAGGTCGTGTCCGGACGAATGCCCTCGTCCTGGGACGCGATCACTTCCTTGATGGCTTCGCCGCCTTTGTCCTTGTCCACCGCCTTCATCTTGGTGGTGATCGGCACGATCTCGTCGCTGAACTTCCCCTCGCTCCGCGCCTTGGCGGCCTTCGTCTGGCTCTCCACGCCGTAGCGGTCCTGACGCTCCCGACTGATGTTGTACCGCTTTGCGACCGTTTCCGCCGTGACGACCATCGGCCAGTAGAGCTCCGGCTTATGGCGCTTCAGCCAGTCGTCTTCGGAGTGATAGCGGTTCCGCTCGTTCTGCACGAGCGAGATGGATTCCACGCCGCCGGCGACGAAGATGTCTCCTTCTCCCGCGAGAATCCGTTGCGAGGCGAGAGCGATCGTCTGCAGGCCCGACGAGCAGAAGCGATTGACGGTCATCCCGGGCACGCTTGGCGGACAACCGGCGCGGATGGCGATTTGCCGCGCGATGTTGCTGCCGGTCGCGCCCTCAGGGTAGGCGCACCCCATGATCACGTCGTCGAGCTCGCGCGCGTCGATCCCGGCGCGCCCGATCGCGTGTTTCACGACGTGGCCGCCCATCTTGGCGCCGTGGGTCATGTTGAGCGCGCCGCGCCAACTCTTGCAGAGCGGCGT
>QHWL01000772.1:3337-3694 GCA_003222555.1 Acidobacteriota bacterium
CGAAAGCACGAAGGCGCGAAGAAAACCAAAGGGTTTTCTTTTTCGTGTTTTCGTGGTTGCATTCGAGAAGGGCACATGCGGATTGGCATCGACCTGGGCGGCACCAAGATTGAAGCGATCGCTCTCGGCGAGTCCGGCGACGTGCTGCTGCGGCGGCGCATCGTGGCGCCGCGCGACAACTACGAGGCGACGCTCGGCGCCATGGTCACGCTCGTCCGCGAAACCGAGGCGGAGGTCGGGTGCGTGGGCAGCGTTGGCGTCGGCATCCCCGGCACGATTTCATCGGACACGGGGCTGGTCAAGAACTCGAACTCGACCTGGCTCATCGGCCGCCCGCTGGCCGACGATTTTCCGCGG
>QHWL01000178.1:0-12866 GCA_003222555.1 Acidobacteriota bacterium
CGGCTCAAGGGGCTCGAGCTCCCTCTGCGCCCGGCGGCCCCCTCCCCGGCGCCCGAGGATCGCGGCTACCGCGCGCGCGCGCGGCGATCGAAGACTCGCCAGCGCTACCTCAACGCGTCAGCCGCCTTGGGGGCCCCGGCGACGCGCGCGGGCCGCAGGCGATCCTCGCGCCGGGGTCGCGCGCATTCGTGCGCTTGCGTCTCGAACGACCCGCCGTGCTCACACGTGGCGATCGCTACATCCTGCGCGCGTACTCGCCGTCGGTCACCATCGCCGGCGGTCACGTGCTGGATCCGAAACCGCCGCCGACAGCGATTCGCACGGTGGCGGCCGTTGAGCGATGCCGCCGGCTCGATTTCGATCCGGCCGCCGAGACCGATCGCGTCGCCTCGGAGCTACGCGCGGTCGCCGTCATGATCGAGGATGCCGGCGATACAGGACTGGCGATCTCGGCGCTGGTGTCGCGCGCGGCCATCGACCCCGGCGCGCTCGATGCGCGGATCGACGCGTTGGTGGCGGCGGCGCATGCGGTGCGGATTGAGGACGTGATGGTGCGGCCCACGGTGCTCGATCGTCTGAAGACGGCCATCGTCGCGATGCTCGGTGAGCATCATCGTGACCAGCCGTTGTCGGAAGGAATGCCGCGGGGGGAAGCGCGGGAACGGTTGTTCGGTCGAGGCCATCCGCTGGTGTTCGAGCGCGCGGTCGCCGAGCTGGCGGCGGCGGGCCGGATTGCGGCGCGCGACCGGCTGGCGCTCGTCAGCCATCGCGTTTCGCTGTCGCCCGAGGAGGAACGGGCGCGCGCGGCGCTCGAGCGCGCCTTCCGCGACGGGGGGCTGAGGCCGCCAGACGCCGGGTCGCTTGTGCCGGCGATCGGCGTGGCGCCCGCGGTCGCCGATCGAATGGTCAAGCTGCTGCAGCGCCAGAAGGTGCTCGTGAAAGTCGACGAGCTCCTCTTTCACGAGGAGGCGCTGAGAGAGTTGAAGCGGGATGTGACGGCGCTGAAAGTTTCGGGGGGGCCAAACGCGCGAATCGATGTGGGGACATTCAAGGAACGGTTCGGCATCACGCGGAAGTTCGCGATCCCGCTGCTCGGCTATCTGGATCGCGAGCGTGTGACCCGGCGAGTGGGAGACGCTCGGGTCGTGCTCTAGCTGCTAGGGTTTCTCGTCTTTGGTCTCGTTCTTGAAGTTGCGAATCGCGCTGCCGATGCCGCGGCCGATTTCGGGCAGCCGGTTGGCTCCGAAAATGATGATGACGATCGCGAGAATGACGAGCAGTTCAGGGAGTCCGAGGCGGCCCATGATGACACTCCTTTAATACCTCGCGTTGGGGCCCCACCCCCAACGCGCCTGCCGAACTGACGCACTGCCTCGGCCTCGAGCGTAGACTCTCGGCCTCGGGTACCTCGCGTTGGCGCGCATCCCAACGCGCGTGCCGAACAGACGCACTGCCTCGGCCTCGAGCGGAGACTCTCGGCCTCGGGTGCCTCGCGTTGGCGCGCATCCCAACGCGTGCCGAACAGACGCACTCCCTCGGCCTCGAGCGGAGACTCTCGGCCTCGGGTACCTCGCGTTGGAGCCCACTCCCAACGCGCTTGCGAACCGATTCGATGCTCCAGGCCTGTGCCAGCGGCTCGGCCTCAGGTGCTCCATTCACGCGCTCGAATTTGTGAAAGGAGGAACCGCGTCGATTGTACCACCAACCTAACAGCTGGCGGCGGCGCGTAAGGGAACCCAGTGTCAAGGCCGAGGGCGGCGATCGGGCGGGGACCGCGGGTTCAACTTCGCAACAGGCGCCATGCGAGGCGAGCTTCGAGCGTTTTGGCGAGCCGCCACTTGAGCCCGGTGTAACCTTGATCGCCGGTCGCGAGATCGGCCATCACGGCGCGCACGCCAGCACTATGAAGAAGCGCGTCGGTCATCAAGCGTGCGAATGACGGGCGGAAGAAGCCCGCCTTGAAGCGCGCCGCGCGCCCGAGTTCGGCCGCGATCTCATCGCGCACCCGCTCAGCGTAACGACGAGACGGGTTCGCGGCGCCCGACAATAGCGCGTCGGCGGCCCACTGGCCAGACAGCAGCGCAAAATAGATGCCTTCGCGCGTGATTGGATCGACCAGCCCCGCAGCATCACCGACCAGGAACCATCTGGGCCCTGCCACTGTCAGCGTCTCGAAACCGTGCGCGGTGAGCGACGGGATGGGCCACGAGTACGGCTCGAGACGCGCACCGCTGGCGATGCGCGTCGACCGAATCCATGACGCTGTCCGCGCGCGGAGCGCGGCGACGGTCGCGCCGGCATCCGCCTGCGCGCAAATGCCGATGGCGAGATGCGTCGGCCGCGGAAACGACCAGATGTAACCCGGCGGATCCGCGACCATCTCCACGACTATCTCGTCACTCGTGACCGCGTGCGCGAAGTAGCCGGTCGCGATCGACAGCTCGGCGCGATCGAACGGGCGCGCAAGCCGCCGGCGCAGGAGGCTGTTTGCGCCGTCGGCGCCGATAACATGAGCCGCGCGCACCGGGCGCGGCGTCACGTCGAGCCGGAAGCCGCCCTCGATCGCCGCGACGTCGGTGACGCGCGCGGCGACGATCTCGGCGCCGGCCTTGCGCGCCGCCGCGAGGAGCAGGGCGTCGAAATCGGTTCGGCTCGCGACGACCAGACCGCGCGACAGCCTCGAGCTCGCCGTTCGCCGCGGCGTGGCTCCGCGACCCACAGTGAAAAATGGTGCGCCGACCTCGCCCTCGTTCTGGAGCGGGACGACTGCGTCCTCGCCGATAGCGCCGCGGACGAACCGGGCGGAGCGAATGCGGCGTGCGGGGAGACAATCAATATCGACGGCGTCGGCGACGAGCGCGAGTGCCCGTCCGGTGACACCGCCGCCGCATGGCTTCTCCCGAGGGTGTGAGGGATCGATGAGCGCCACGCGCGCACCGTGTCGGGCGAGAACATGGGCCGCCCACGCCCCGGCCGGGCCCGCACCGACGACGGCGACATCGCTTCTCATGCTTTCTTCGAGGCTGTCAAAAAATTGGACACTTGAACGCAGAGCTTAGGGAAAATTCACCCACGAATTGGTAGTTGCCTTCAACAACATCAAGACTCTGCGGCCGCGGTCTCTGCGTTGAGCGTGATTTGTCATCCGCCGCCCCCGGGCCTCGCGCGGACTGCGGGCGAGGCCTATCGTGATACATTAAACGGCCATGATCGGCGTCGAAACGACACGGTTGTTCACCGTGGGAGTATTTCAAGATGTCGCGTGGGCGGTGAAGGGCCTCGACGCGCTCATCGGCGCGGGGTTCCCACCCGAGTCGCTGACGATCATCGCGAAGGAGGGCGCCGACATCAGTACGCTCGTCGAGCGCACGTTCGGATCGGCCGGCGAACGCCTCGACGTAGCGGGAATCGGCGCCATTGTCGCGCGCGGACCGATGGTTGACGCGCTCCAAGGGAGCGGGCGCGACTTGCCGAAGCTGGGCCTGGCGGGCACGATGCGTCGGGTCGGCTTTCAGGCGCACGACGGCCGCATCTTCGAGACGCTCACGGGTCGCGGCGGCGTGCTGGTCGCAATTCGGACCGAGCCGCGTGCCGCCGACGCGTTGGCGATTTTGCACTCGTATGGCGGAGGGAATGCGGCAATCGGCGCCTGGACCGGGAAAGTGTAGCCCGGGCGCCAGCTCGAGACAGTCCGGCCTCATGCTTCCCTTAGACGTCTTAACAAATACACAGGAGTTTTGGGGCATTTCTTTTGCAGTTGCCCTCATAGAGACTCGTGCGCGAAAATATCTCCACCAGTAATATCCCGTTCCCAATGGCAGAGACCACTCCCACGCGTCAGCTCCGTACCAATTGGTCCGCTGGACACCTTTCGGTCCACGTCGAGGGTGCGCACCCTGTAGAGGTCCCGTTTCTTTTCGAGCAGCAGCAATCGCGCCTCGGCCCGGCGTTCGTGGCCTCCTTCGCGTATCACGTGGCCATGATATTCCTGGTGCTGCTCGCGATTCGCTATGGGCCCGGCGGAACCACCTCTGCGGCGTTGCTCCCCGAGCAGCCCAACAGCCAAATCGTTTGGCTGAATGAACCAGGCCCTGGCGGGGGAGGAGGCGGTGGCGGCAACAAGATGAAAGAGCCGCCGCGTCCGGCCGAGCTGCCCGGCAAAGCCAAGCTGACGGTGCCGGTGACCAAGCCGCCGAAGCTCGAAGACCCACAACAGGCGAAAAAGGAACCCGATCCGATAGGATTCACTGCCTGGCGCGATCGAAAAGCCTGAGGGTCCCCCGACCCCGTCCCAAGGGTCCGGCAGCAACGGCGGTGCCGGCACGGGAAGTGGCACTGGCATCGGAGTCGGCACCGGCTCGGGTCTTGGCCGGGGAAGCGGCGGCGGAACCGGCGGGGGCGTGTACCGTCCTGGCAACGGCGTCACACTGCCGCGCGTGCTTCGCGAAGTGAAGCCGCAGTATACGTCTGACGCGATGCGCGCGAAGGTGCAGGGGATGGTGCTGCTCGAGTGCGTTGTGAAACCCGACGGTAGCGTCGGCGATGTTCACGTCGTCCGGTCTCTCGACTCGACGTTCGGTCTCGATCAGGAAGCGGTCACCGCGGCGCGGAAGTGGCTCTTCGCGCCTGGCACTCGCATGGGCGAGCCGGTGTCGGTGTTGGTGACCATCGAGTTGACCTTCACGCTACGCTAAAGCAAAGGCCCGGCGAGGATCGCTCCTGCCGGGCCTTTCAATTTACAATTTACAATTTACAACTTACGTTTCACAATTAAGAATTAATTCCTAATTCCTAATTGTAAATTTCCAGCGTTTAGCTAGTACATCCCGCCCATGCCGCCGCCTCCGCCTGGCATCGGCGCTTCCTTCTTCTCCTCCGGGATGTCGCAGATGAGCGCCTCGGTGGTGAGCAGCAGCGACGCGATCGAGGCGGCGTTCTGCAGCGCCGACCGCACGACCTTCGCGGGATCGATGACGCCCGCCTTGACCAGGTTCTCGTAAGTATCGGTCTGCGCGTTGAAGCCCTCTTCTTCCTTCATCTCGCGCACCTTCTGCACGACGATCGAACCCTCCTGGCCCGCGTTGGTCGCGATCCAGCGCAGCGGCTCCTCGATGGCGCGCGCGACGATGTTGACGCCGATCTGCTGATCGCCGGTGAGCTTCAGGCTCCCGAGAACCTTCGACGCGCGAAGAAGCGCGACGCCTCCTCCCGGCACGATGCCTTCCTCGACGGCCGCCTTGGTCGCGTGCATGGCGTCCTCGACCCGGGCCTTCTTTTCCTTCATCTCGGTCTCGGTTGCCGCGCCGCCCTTGATGACCGCGACGCCGCCAACGAGCTTGGCCAGCCGCTCTTGCAGCTTCTCGCGATCGTAGTCCGAGGTGGTGTCTTCGACCTGCGTGCGGAGCTGCTTGACGCGGCCCTCGATGGCCGCCGTCGTGCCCGCCCCTTCGACGATCGTGGTGTTGTCCTTGTCGATGGTGACCTTCTTCGCCTTGCCGAGGTCCTCCATCTTGATGTTCTCGAGCTTGAGGCCGAGATCCTCGGTGATGGCCTTGCCACCGGTGAGCGTGGCGATGTCCTCGAGCATGGCCTTGCGCCGATCGCCGAAGCCGGGCGCCTTGACGGCCGCCGCCTGCAGCGTGCCGCGCAGCTTGTTGACGACGAGCGTCGCGAGCGCCTCGCCTTCGATGTCTTCGGCGATGATGAGCAGCGGACGGCTGAGGCGCGCCACCTGCTCGAGGACCGGCAGGAGATCCTTCATCGAGCTGATTTTCTTCTCGTGAATCAGGATGACCGGGTTTTCGAGCACGACTTCCATGCGCTCGGGGTCGGTTACAAAGTACGGCGAGAGGTAGCCGCGATCGAACTGCATCCCCTCCACGACGTCCATCGAGGTTTCCAGCGTCCGCGCCTCTTCGACGGTGATGACGCCGTCCTTGCCCACCTTGTCCATCGCCTTGGCGATGATGCTACCGATCGTCTCGTCGTTGTTCGCTGAAATCGTCCCGACCTGGGCGACCATGTTGCCGCTGACCGGCTTCGCCATCTTTTTGAGCTCGCCGATGAGCCCCTCGACGGCCTTCTCGATGCCGCGCTTGACGTCCATCGGGTTCGCGCCGGCGGCGACGTTCTTGGCGCCCTCGCGGTAGATGGCCTGCGCGAGCACGGTGGCCGTGGTGGTGCCGTCGCCGGCAATGTCGGAGGTCTTGCTCGCGACTTCTCGCACCATCTGCGCGCCCATGTTCTCGAGCGGATCCTTCAAGTCGATTTCCTTGGCGACCGTCACGCCGTCCTTGGTGATCGTCGGCGACCCGAACTTCTTGTCGAGCACGACGTTGCGTCCCTTGGGGCCAAGCGTGACTTTCACCGCGTCGGCCAGCTGGTTGACCCCGCGCAGCACGGCCTGGCGCGACTGCTCGCCGTACACAATCTGTTTTGCCATGTGATTGGTCTCCTGAACCGGCGGGTCTCAGGACCCGCGCTACCATTTCCTCTTCAACCCGGGCTATTTTTTCTTCTTCATCTCGCCGCCTTCGATGACGGCCAACACTTCGTCTTCGCGCATGATGAGGTATTCCTCGCCGTTGAGCTTGATCTCCTGGCCGGAATACTTGCCGAAGAGGATCTTGTCGCCGGCCTTGACGTCCAGCGGGATGCGCTTCCCGTCGTCTTTGGACTTGCCGTTTCCGGCGGCGATGACTTTGCCCTGCTGGGGCTTCTCTTTGGCGGAGTCGGGGATGATGATTCCGCCGATTTTCTGTTCGCCTTCCTCGAGGCGCTGAACAATGATGCGATCGTGCAACGGTCTGACGTTCATGCTGTGTTCTCCGTCGTTCTGAGGTTTGGGTTAAATTCCTTCAATGGTGCTGAACTTGTTGCCCTGACGGTTAGCACTCGTCACGAGCGACTGCTAATTATATGACAATAACTGGCAGTGTCAAGGTCGGAGTGCCAGGCCCGGTGCGCGGGCCTATCCTGTCTCTCCGGCCCTTCGTTTGATCCTGTGCTCGGCGATTTTTCGGCTGAGGGTGTTGCGGTGCATCCCAAGCGCGTCGGCGCTTTTGGTGAGGCTGCCGTCGCAGCGGCCGAGGACGCGGGCGATGAAGCGCTTTTCGAACTCTCGTGCGGCGTCCTCGAACCGGACGCCCCTGTCGACCATTTCCTCAATCAGTTTCTCGAGCCTGTCGCTGATCATTTTCTCACTCGCGCCGGCGTGTCCCCGGCGCTGTGGCCAAGCTGAACCCGGTCGAACCTTCGCGACGGCTCGAGGCTGCCCTCGCGCCGTCCCGGCTACTCCAGCTCCCGCCCGGTCAGACGGCGGTACGCCTCCAAATACTTCCCACGCGTGTTCTCGACGACGTCGGCCGGCAGCGAGGGGACCGGCGGCTGCTTGTTCCAACGGATCCGCTCGAGATAGTCGCGCACGAACTGCTTGTCGAAGCTCGGTTGCGCGCCGCCCGGCTTGTAGTCGTCGCGAGGCCAGAACCGCGACGAGTCGGGCGTGAGCACTTCATCGATGAGTATCAACCGGTCTTCCTCGGGGCCGCCGTTGGGCGGCAGCATGCCGAATTCGAACTTCGTGTCGGCGACGATAATGCCACAGGCTTCTGCATGCGCCGATCCCTCGGCGTATAGCCGAAGGGTCAAATCGCGGGCGCGGGCGAAAAGCCGCGGTCCAATGAGCTTGGCCGCGTCCGCCTCGGCGATGTTCATGTCGTGACCGCTCTGCGCCTTGCTCGCCGGCGTAAAGATCGGCTCGGGCAGCCGATCGGACTCGCGCAGCCCCGCGGGCAGCCGAAGGCCGCACACCTGGCCGGTCGCGACGTAATCCTTCCAGCCGGAACCAGACAGGTATCCGCGCGCGACACATTCAATCGGCAGCGGCTCGGTTTTCTTCACGAGCATCGAGCGGCCGCGAAGCGTGTCCACAGCCGGCTGGGCCTGTGGCGGATAAGTCGTCGGATCGGTCGAGAGGAGATGATTGGCGACGATCGGCCGCGTGCGGTCGAACCAGAACGCCGATATTTGGGTGAGGATCTTGCCCTTGTCGGGAATTCCCGAGCCCAGAACGTAATCGAACGCTGAAATACGATCGGTAGCCACGAGCAGGAGGCAATCGCCGAAATCGTAAAGGTCCCTGACCTTGCCTTGTCGATCAGGCGAGCGGCGATCGAGCGTGGTCTGGAGAACGGGAGAAACCAATGGCAACGCGTTCCTCTGAGCGGGAGAACGATCGGCATCTTACAAGGACCGTCGCCGCATGACAACAACAACATGTAGGGGGTTATAGTAGAGGGCACTCATCTGGAGATGCGATCGCACCTTCGCACGATCCTCGTGCTGGCTGTCGCCGTCGGTCTGCTGGCGTTGTTCTTGTACAACGTCGATTTGTGGCGCGTGGTGGGCTCGATCGCCCGGGCGCGGCCGGAGTGGCTCGCGCTGTCGCTGGCCACCATGTTCGTGAACCTCGCGATCCGCGCGCTGAGATGGCAATATCTCCTGGAGCCGCTGGCAAAGACGAGCTTCGGGAACGCGTTTCGCGCCACGGCCGTCGGGTTTGCGGCGAGCAGCGTGCTACCGGCGCGGGCCGGCGAGCTCATCCGGCCATATTTTCTCTCGCGCTATGAGAACGTGAGTGCCACGGGCGCGTTCGCGACGGTCATCCTCGAGCGGTTGCTCGACACGGTCACGGTGCTCGTGTTGCTCGCGTCGTTCGTGTTCGTGTTCGGGCGCGAGCTGGGCGCGGCCAAACCGGTCGTGTTCGCGGCGGTCAAGTGGGCGGGCGCGACGGCGGGCGTTGTGGCGCTTGGGTCATTGATGGTGCTTTTCGTGCTCGCGGGGGATCCGGCGCGCCTCGGGCGTACGATGACACGGCTCGGGGAGGTCGTCCCTTCGGCGCTCGCGGCCCTGATCGGGCGCGTTGCTGAAAAATTTGCCACCGGCCTGGGCGCCATCCGCCGCCCTGGCCGGCTCCTGGTCGCGTTGCTCTGGTCTTTCCCGTTGTGGCTTTCGATCGCTCTGGGCATCTGGGCCGTGACGGTGGCGTTTCATTTTGCGGTGCCGTTTACCGGATCGTTTCTCTTGCTGGCGCTCCTGGTGATTGGCGTCGCCGTGCCGACCCCAGGCGCCATCGGCGGATTCCACGAGGCGATTCGGATCGGCGCGACGGTGTTTTACGGCGCTCCCGGCGATGCGGCCGTAGGCGCCGCGATCGTGTTGCATCTGTTCTCGATCGGACCGTCGCTGCTTCTGGGGCTGTTCTTCGCCGCGCAGGCGGGGTTGAACCTGGCCGGCATGCGGCGGCTAGCGGACCAGGCGGAAGCGCCTTCGGTGGCCGCCGACAGAAAAAGCGCGACCGATCGCGAGCGGGGTTGGAGCCCCGGCGAGCGTCGCAGAGCGACGTCGGAGGGCGGCCCGAAGTGAAATGTCCTTACTGCGCTCGTCTGGGCGACAAAGTGGTCGACTCGCGCGAAAGCAAGGAAGGCGAGGTCATCCGGCGCCGCCGCGAGTGCCTCGAATGCGGCAAGCGCTTCACCAGCTATGAA
This sequence comes from Acidobacteriota bacterium, assembly GCA_003222555.1. GTDB lineage: Bacteria > Acidobacteriota > Vicinamibacteria > Vicinamibacterales > CAVVIG01 > JAHFUJ01. The sequence goes on from QHWL01000178.1 coordinate 9,546, forward strand.
CGGATCGACGAGATCCCGTACATGGTGGTGAAGAAGGATGGAACCCGCGAGCGATTCGAGCGGCAGAAGCTCATCGCCGGTCTGCTGAAGGCGTGCGAGAAGCGGCCGGTCAGCGTGGCGGCGCTCGAAGCGGTCGCCGATCGTGTCGAGGCGACGCTGCAGGAGCGGCCCGAAAAGGAAATCGCGACGGCCGATATCGGGGCTTTCGTCATGGAGGAGCTGAAGAAGCTGGACAAAGTGGCGTACGTGCGGTTTGCGTCGGTCTACCGGCATTTCCGCGACCTTGGCGAGTTCATGAGCGAGCTCAAAGATCTGTTGAATGTGAAGGAATGACGAATCGGCTCAAAATGCAACCACGAAAACACGAAGGCACGAAAAGACTGGTTGGATTGGTTTTCGCCGTGGCATTTGTCTCGCTCGGCTCGGTCGCGCGCGCGGACGGGCAGGACCTCTCGGTGATGCCGATTGCGCGCGACGGTCAGGTGGTTGTGTCCTTCGAGCTGAGCGAAGGCTTGACCGAGGACGTCCGCGACGCCATTCAAAGCGGCCTGCCGACGACATTCTCCTATGAGCTCGAATTGCGACGCAGTACGGCGACCTGGTTCGATCGCACGATTGCCGCCGTGACGATGACGGCCACCGTGCGGTTCGACAACCTGACGCGGCGGTATCAGATGTCGCGCACGCTCGATGGGCGCGTCGAAGATGCACGGCCGACCGAAGATCAGGACGCCGTGCGCCGCTGGATGACGCGGTTCGAGCACGTGCCGCTGTCGACCACGTCGGCGCTCGAAGCCGACGGCGAGTACTACGTCAGGGTCCGCGCACACACGCAGCCGCGAAACACCTGGTTTTTCTGGCCGTGGGGCCACGATTGGGTGCTGGGTCGCGCGAAGTTCACGTTTATTCCGTAGCGCTAGGCCGCTGATCATGCCCGCCACCGTTACGTCAATCACGCCGCGGCGAACGAGCGGCCAGGGCCGGCCGCCCCAGTCCGCGTCTCGCCGTCCTTTCCGGGACAACCCGCGGCTCATTCTCGCCGGCATCGGCGCGCTCGTCGCCGTGCTGGTGGCGATCCTGGCGGTCGCCAACCGCACGCCGCGCTTATCGCCTGACTTCCTCACCGAGTTCGTGCTCTACGCGTTGTCGGCCGCCGATCTGACGATGCTGGTCGCGCTCGTTTTCGTGCTGGCGCGAAATATCGTCAAGCTGGTGGTGGAGGGCCGGCGCGCGCGGCCGTTCGCCAGGTTCCGCGCGAAGCTGGTCGCGCTGCTGCTGGGTATGACGCTGGTGCCGGCCGTGCTCGTGCTGGCGGTGGGAAGCGAGCTGATTCGGACGAGCGTGGAGCGCTGGTTCAACGCGCCGATGGACGAGATCTTGACGTCGGCCAACCAGATCGCTGGCGACTATTACCACGAGCGGCAGATGCTCGTGAGCGATCACGCCAAGCGAATCGCCCGGGCGCTCGCGTCGGTCAATCTTGGCAATCCCGACGTGAGGCCGCTCCGCGATCTGCTCGCGCCCGACGTCACATTGCAGCGGGTGCAGATGGTGGAGGTGTACCGCGTCGGCCGGGCCAGCGGTTCGCTTCCAGGCCTCGAGCCGGTGGTCGATGTGGCCGCGCCAGCGCTGCCACCCGGCTATAGCCGCGCGGCCGCCGATCGGCTCGCCGCGCAGGCCCTTACCGGCTCGTCCGACACGCGCTCGATCGAGACGCTCGGATCGTCGGGCGATCTGCTGCATGCGGCGGCCGTCATCCGATCGAAAGACGGCCGCGCCACCGGCGTCGTGGTGGCCACCGATTACCTGACCGGCGATCTCGCGGTCCGATCGCGGCGCATGACCCAGGCGTTCGAGGACTACAACCAATTGCGGGTCCTGAAGCGGCCGCTGGCCGGCGTCTATCTCTCGTTCTTTCTGATGGTGACGCTGCTGATTCTTGTGGGCGCCACCTGGATGGGGCTGTACCTCGCGAAGCGGATCACGCGTCCGGTGCAGATGCTGGCCGCCGCCGCGCGCGAAATCGGCGCGGGTCACCTCGATCAGCGCGTCGAGCCGCAAAGCAACGACGAGTTCGGCTCGCTCGTCGAGGCCTTCAATACGATGGCGGGCGAGCTGGCGACGAGCCGGCGCAACGTGGAGCGTTCCACGATCGAGCTCGAGCGAAAGCACATCGAGACCGAGATCCGCCGGCGCTACACCGAGACGATTCTCGAACGGATCACGACTGGTGTCGTCTCGGTGGATGCCGCGGGCGCGATTACGACGATCAACAGCGCGGCGGCGCGGCTCCTCAGCCTCGACCGCGCCATCGTCGGGCAGCCGGCTCGCGCGGTGTTCGACCGGGCCGACCTGCAGCCGCTTCGCGCGCTCCTGGCGGGCGCGGGACGCGCGAAGACCGAGCCGGCCGCGCAGGACATTGCGATTCCGCGCCAACAGCAGGAACTTCACCTCGCCGTCGTCGCCACGGCGCTCGTCGGCGACAGCGGCGCGCCGGAAGGCGTCGTACTCGTGCTCGACGATGTGACGCCGCTGATTCGCGCTCAGAAGGTCGCGGCGTGGCGCGAAGTGGCGCGCCGGCTGGCGCACGAAATCAAGAACCCGCTCACGCCCATTCAATTGTGCGCCGAGCGGCTGCGCCGCCACTTCGCCGGCGGCCCGCCCGCCGCGAAAGATCTGGTCGACGAATGCGCGGCGACCATTGTCGGCGAGGTCGAGTCGCTCAAGGATCTGGTCGACGAGTTCTCGCAGTTCGCGCGAATGCCGGCCCCCCGGACCGTGCCGACCGATCTCGGGCAGCTCGTCGCCGAGACGCTCGCGCTGTACAACGGCATCTTTACCGACGTCGGGATCGAGCAGCGGACCGCCGCCGATGTTCCGCTCGTGCGGCTCGACGCGGAGCAAATCCGGCGTGTCGTCATCAACCTCGTGGACAATGCGATTGAAGCGATGGAACGCAGGGGACAGATCATCGTCGAGACCCAACTCGACGCGCCCGGCGGCGTGGTGCGGGTCATCGTCGCCGACAACGGGCCGGGCATTCCCCCGGCGGAGCGCGAGAAATTGTTTCTGCCGTACTATTCGACCAAACGGCGCGGCAGCGGGCTCGGGCTGGCCATCGTGCGCCGCATCATCGCCGAGCACGGCGGCAGCATCGAAGTCGGCGACAACATGCCGCGCGGCACGCGTTTTACGATCGAGCTCCCGTGCTAGCCCGCAAACGATCTTTTTCACGAAGTCACGAAGTGTCACGAAGGTTCACGAAGGAGTTTTTTGTACAAGAACGATTCGTGAGTCTTCGTGCCCTTCGTGTCTTCGTGA